>CADCOU010000117.1 GCA_902803155.1 uncultured Lachnospiraceae bacterium
CTCACGGTATCGTAATTCTCCTGATCGAATTCCGCTTCCAGGGTCTTTGACGCATCATCCAGAAGTGCTTTTCCGTTTATGCGGAACTTCCCGTCTTTGGTCCTGATGATCAGTTTCTCTTCCTTGTCATACTCGTCCAGAATATTGCCGACGATCTCCTCAAGGATATCCTCCATCGTGACGAGTCCGCTTGTCTGGCCGTATTCGTCCACGACGACGGCCATCTGCTTCCTGCTCTCCTGCATCTCCCGGAAAAGATCGTCCACATCCACGGTCTCCGGGATAAACTTCACTTCACGGAGAAGATGCGGGATCTCACATACCGGCAGCTCGCTGAACTGGTCTTTCATATGGAAAGAAACGGCATCCTTCAGGTACAGAGCCCCGATAATATGATCGATGTCATCCTTCACCACAGGGAACCTCGAGTTCGGCATGGAAACCATATACGCCAGGGCTTCATCCAGTGTCATACCCGCATCAATCACAGAGATGTCTCCCCGGTGCGTCATGATGTCCTGCGCCTGCTTATCGTCGAGCTCGAAGATGTTTGTGATCATCTCCGCCTCGTCTTCGTCGATCGCGCCCTGCTCATGCCCTTCATTGACCATGGAGAGGATCTCGTCTTCACTGATGCGGTCCTCCAGGCTCTTCGGATCCACGCCGGCCAGCCTTGCCGGGATGCCGGACAGGAAACTTAAAGGCGCGGCAAAAGGCACTGTGAGCAGCGCCAGGAACTCACCGATCCTGCAGAGTTTTGAAGACACACCGATCGGATGCATTTTCGCTGCAAGGTACGGTATTGCCGCACCGAACAGGTACGCAGCCAATACAGCGATCACGGCCGCCGCAATTCTGTGAACCGGAAGACATTCTGAAAGCATCAGTGCCGAGAAGACCGCGGCAGCGATCTGCCAGAACCATACCGCCCTGGTCAGGCGGGTCGGATTCTCTCTGGATGACCGTATCCTGGAACGTGCGGGTTCCGGAATGAGTTCATCCGTATCTTCCCGCTCCTCATTGTCACTCAGATCACCGTCCGTCAGACTCATGACCGCCGTCCGGTATGCCATCTGAAGCGCGTCAGCCAGAAGCAGCAGAACAATTCCCAAGTATAGTACAGAATTCATATCACTATAACAATATTCAGCATATGAGTCAACTCAGCGGCAGGTGCTCCGCCCGCTATCCGACGAATACCCTCGGCACACGCTGGTTGATGTCACAGGTCAGTTCATACGGGAATCTTCCTGACAGATGTCCGATCTCGTCAACCGATATCGTTTCATCTCCGTCAGTCCCGAGCAGAGTTACCTGATCGTACTCCTCAGCCTCGATATCCGTCACATCAACCATAAACTGATCCATGCAGACACGGCCAAGGATCGGAGCCCTTCTTCCCCTGATCAGTACATCTCCCTTATTAGACAGAAGCCTTGGATATCCGTCGCCGTACCCTGCGGGTATAGTCGCAATGCGGGTAGGCCGCTTCGTGACAAATGTTCCGCCGTAGCTGACCGGCGTTCCTGCCGGCACCTCTTTGATATACGCGACGTGGCTGATCAGCGACATGACCGGTTTCAGCGGAAGTCTGGAGCGGACCACCTCATCCGACGGATAGATCCCGTAGATGGTGATCCCGGCGCGTACCGCGTCGAGCTGCACGTCCGGAAGCTCCGCTATGGCGGCGCTGTTTCCGATATGCTTCAGCGGTATCCGTATACCGCGTTCTTCCAGCATCCGGGCAAATGCCTGATATCGTGCAAACTGCTCATAGGCGCTGGTCTTGTCCGTCTCATCCGCCCTGGCAAAATGAGAGAACAGACCCTCGATCTTCAGATTCGAAAGCTGTGCGATCTGAAGAGCCGTATCCGCATCCATTTCCGTCGGCTGCAGGCCAATCCTTGACATCCCGGTATCCAGAGCCAGATGGATCGGGGCAATGATGCCGGCCTTTGCCGCCGCTTCGTCCAGCTGCCTGGCCATGGACAGTTTGAAGACAGCCGGGCGCATCTCATTTCGGACGATCGTATCGTAGTCGTCCGGGAACGTGAACCCGAGGATCAGGATGGGTTTGCTGATCCCTGCGTCCCGGAGCTCCATGCCTTCTTCCACGGTTGCGACCGCAAAACCCCAGAGATAGTCATAGGACTCCACCCTGTGTGCGATCTCGATCGCCCCGTGACCGTATCCGTCGGTCTTGATGACGCCGATCATCCGGACACCTTCGGCGAGGTTGGCCTTCATGTTCCGGAAGTTTTCTTCCACTGCGCCCAGGTCGATCCGGGCATATACTCTTGCATGCTGCATGGCAGACTCCTGACTGTTCAATGATTGATCTTATAGGACAACTGCATCAGGCTCTCGGACAGATGAACACTCTGAACCGTCACGTTCTCAGGAACATCGAGATCGGTATGCGCGAAGTTCCATATTCCGCGTACACCGCCTTCCACAAGGACAGGGGTGATCATCCTGGCCGAATCCGCAGGAATTGCAAGCACCGCAATATCGATCGTATGCTCTTTAAGATATTCCTCAAGCTGATCCAGCGGATGGATCTGTATGCCGCGCAGCGACACACCTCCGTATTTATCCGGATCTCTGTCAAACATCGCTTCGATCCTGAATCCTCTCTTCTCGAAGCCGAAATATCCGGAGATCGCCTGCGCCAGCTTGCCGGCACCGATCACGATCATGCTGTAAGACTTGTCCAGTCCGAGGATCTTGCCGATCTCGTCGTGAAGATGCGGCACATTGTAGCCATAGCCCTGCTGTCCGAAACCACCAAACAGATTCAGATCCTGACGGATCTGAGAAGCAGTCACGTTCATTCTCCTGCTGAGTTCACTGGATGAGATCCGGTCAATCCCCTGATCCATCAGCAGTCCCAGGTATCTGTAATAACGGGGAAGCCTGTTGATCACTGCTCTTGAGATTCCCTTTTTTTCCATAAAAACCTCATTTCCGTTCTTAATGCACTGATTACAGTTTTTCTGCTGAAAGTAAGCGTCATCCGTGATGTAAATCACAAACTTATTCTACTTTTTAACAAACTTTTTGTCAATCTTATGGATGGTAAACTGGTGTTTCATGATTGCTGAATCCGACCTTCTGAAGGGATGTCTGTCCGATCAGTTTCAGGTGATATCACAACCCTGCCTTGATTTTTCATGTCTGTTTTCTTATGATTGTTCAGAGTGAAATGATTACTACATGAGGTCTGTTATGATTCTGTCCTGTCACAATATATGCAAAGCGTTCGGTACGGATGAGATCCTGAAGAATGCTTCCTTCCATATAGAAGAACATGAGAAGGCAGCCATTGTCGGTATCAACGGTGCAGGCAAGTCTACTCTTCTTCGTATAATCATAGGGGAAGAGACTGCAGATGAGGGAGAGGTCACGATCTCAAAAGGTGCGACCATTGGCTATCTTGCCCAGCAGAACATGCTCACGGGCAACCGGTCGATCTACAATGAGGTCGCCGAGGTCATGCAGCCGGTCATTGACATGGAAGAAAGCCTGCGCGTGATGGAGCGACAGATGGATGAAACTTCCGGGGATGACCTGGAACAGCTGATCGAGCGTTATCATCAGACACAGACACAGTTTGAACAGGCCGGCGGCTATGCCTGGAAAAGCGAGATCACAGGGGTGCTGAGAGGACTCGGTTTCACGGACGAGGAATTTTCCAAACCTGTGGATACGCTGTCCGGAGGCCAGAAAACGCGGGTAGCGCTCGGCAAGCTGCTGCTCTCCTCACCTGACATCATGCTTCTGGACGAACCAACCAACCACCTGGACCTGAACTCGATCGAATGGCTGGAGAATTATCTTCTCAATTACCGCGGCGCTGTCATCGTAGTTGCGCATGACCGGTATTTCCTGAACAAAGTCGTCTCGAAAGTGGTCGAGATCGACCAGGGACATGTGATGTCCTTTCCCGGCGACTACAATGACTATGCGGTCCACAGGCAGCAGATCCGGGAAGCACGCCTGAAAGCATGGATGAACCAGCAGGCGCAGATACGGCATCAGGAAGAAGTCATCGCTAAGCTGAAGAGCTTTAACCGGGAGAAATCGATCAAACGGGCAGAAAGCCGTGAGAAGATGCTCGATAAGATAGAACGGCTGGAGAAACCTTCTGAAGAGCGCTCCGACATGCACCTGACCCTGACACCGCGCATCGAGTCCGGTAAGGACATCCTCTCAGCGGAACATCTGTCGAAGGCATTTGAGTTTCCCCTGTTCGACGATCTGAATCTGGAGATCCGGCGCGGTGAAAAGGTGGCCCTGATCGGCAACAACGGAACCGGTAAGTCGACCCTCCTCAAGATCCTGATCGGGATGACGGACGCGGATACCGGAAGCGTTAAGCTCGGCACGAAAGTCCATATCGGCTACTACGACCAGGAACATCAGATCCTCCATCCGGACAAAACGCTCTTCCAGGAGCTGCAGGATGCATACCCGTCTCTGAACAATACACAGATCCGGGATACTCTGGCTGCATTCCTGTTCACCGGAGACGACGTATTCAAGCTGATCTCCGATCTCTCCGGCGGCGAAAGGGGACGCCTCTCCCTTGCCAAACTGATGCTGTCGGAAGCGAACTTCCTGATCCTGGATGAGCCGACCAACCATCTGGATATCATTTCCAAGGAGATCCTGGAAGATGCGATCTGCAGATACGAAGGCACCGTCCTGTGCGTATCACACGACCGCTGGTTCATCAACCGGACAGCCACCCGGATCCTGGACCTGACCGGACGCACCCTGATCGAATACCAGGGGAACTACGACTATTATCTGGAAAAACACGAGGAACTGACAAGACGCTTTCTCTCTGCAGACGCACAGACGCATTCTTCCGGCGGTACCATCGCAGCGGCAAACGCCTCCCATCTTTCCATGAAGCACGCGGCAGTTTCCGAGTCTGAATCGGAAGGAAAACAGGACTGGAAAAAGCAGAAGGAAGAACAGGCACGGGAACGGAAACGTGCAGCCGAACTAAAGGATGTCGAAGAAAGGATCTCCTCCCTGGAGCAGCGCGACAGTGCGATCGATGCAGAGCTCTCGAAAGAAGAAGTCTACACCGACATTCAGCAGGTCACAGCCCTGTCCGGTGAAAAAGCACAGATCGCAGAAGAACTGGAAGAACTGTATGAGCGCTGGAGCGAACTTGAGGGATGACGCAGAGTGAACTTGAGGGATGATGCAGAGTTCCTTGCCCACATATAAAACAGTATGCTATGATAAGGCAGTTTTGCAGATGATCACGTGAAAGGACAGAAAGACATGCAGGAATACACTCCTTTTAAATCGGGAAAAGTACGCGAAGTATATGACATCGGCGACAGCCTTATCATGGTCGCCACGGACCGGATCTCCGCATTTGACCACATACTGAAGAATAAGATCACCGGAAAAGGCGCCGTCCTGACCCGGATGTCAGCCTTCTGGTTTGACTATACGAAAGACCTGATCCCCAACCATATGATCTCAACGGATCAGGCCGATATGCCGGAGTTCTTCCGGAGCGATGAATTCGCAGGAAACTCCATGAAGGTGAAAAAACTCAGGATGCTTCCGCTGGAATGCATCGTGAGGGGTTACATCACCGGCAGCGGATGGGCGTCCTACAAAGAGAACGGCTCCGTGTGCGGTATACGTCTTCCGGAAGGACTTCAGGAATCCCAGAAGCTTCCCGAAGCGATCTACACTCCGTCCACCAAAGCAGAGATCGGCGATCATGATGAGAACATCTCTTTCGAGAGATCAGTCGAAGTACTCGAAAAGGAATTCCCGGGACACGGGACAGAATACGCGGAAGCGCTCAGGGACAAGACCATAGCTCTCTACACCAGATGCGCAGACTATGCTCTTTCACGCGGCATCATTATAGCCGACACCAAGTTCGAATTCGGGCTGGATGAAAACGGACAGATCGTCCTGGCAGATGAGATGCTCACTCCCGACTCTTCCCGGTTCTGGCCGCTTGAAGGATATGAGACCGGGCATTCGCAGCCGTCCTATGACAAGCAGTATGTGCGCGACTGGCTGAAGGAACATCCGGACAGCGACTACCTGCTCCCGGATGATGTCATCGACCGGACGATCGATAAATACAAAGAAGCGTTCACCCTGCTGACCGGCGAGAAATTCTGATTTGCTGCTGCTCCGGCACATGTTCTTATAGCCGGAGCAGTCTGACTGACAGATTATATGCTTAATAAAACCCGGCGGGGATTTTTTCAAAAATGAAAGAATTCCCGTCGGGTTTCTGCTTAGTATTCCAATGTATACCGTTCATACGCATTGATGACGGTCGTACCATCCAGCTCTATGGTCCGGCTGAGTCCATATCCGTAATTCAAGTGGGAATGTCCGTGGACCATGTACTTCGGATGGTACTTATCCAGCATGGACCCGAACACTTCGAATCCTCTGTGCGTCAGATCCTCCTGATCCCCGATCCCGCGGGCAGGCGCATGGGTCAGCAGGATGTCGAAACCGCCTTTCCGTTTGATCTTCCAGCCAAGTTTCCATGCCCTCATTTTCATCTGTTTCTCGGTATACTGATACGGACCTCCGTTGTACATCATGGAGCCGCCCAGTCCCAGGATACGTATTCCTTCGAACTCATAGATCTTATCGTCTATGCAGATGCAGCCGTCCGGCTCCTTAGTGTCATAGACACCGTCGTGGTTGCCGTGCACATAGAGCAGGGGGCAGTTTGAGAAGGTAACCAGAAATGACAGATACTGCGGCGGCAGGTCACCGGCCGACAGGATCAGATCGATCCCCTTCAGCCTCTCTCCGTCGTAATAATCCCACAGAGCCTTACTCGGCTCATCCGCCACAAGCAGTATCTTCATTCCGATCCTCTTATCCCGCTCCTCTTACGTGGATCCTCTCCGGTCTCAGTCTATCCGATCGTAGTCGCGGCAGGCGTGATATTCTCCTGCAGTTCGATCCGTTCTCTGGCTGCGTCCGTCAGTTCCCAGCTGTCCGGTATGGAACCGATGACACCGTCCACAAGATAATTCATCGTGATGATCTCTTCTGCGGACAGTCCCTGATCCTTCCTGCCGGCGACTGTCCCGTCCTGTTTCAGGAATGTTCCCCAGAACGGATTGAAATAGTCCACATACATCTGACCCTTCACGATGTTTGTGAGCGTCGCGATGCCGTGAGGAAGATCATCTGACATGATCAGGTCCGTAATGCCACCGGAGATGCCCCACCAGTAATTGATGGCCGGCTTCTCTTTTGCTTCCCGTACCGTATCCCAGTTCCCCTGCAGGAAGTCCCTTATGATGCGCTCATAGAACTTTCCCCAGTTCCACATCGGCGTCGCTAGACGCTTCATGTTTCCGCCGCCCGGATACCCGGTCATGTACAGACCGTAGGCTCTGTCGGAAGATGCCGGCGTGATCATGTCATTATCCGAGATTACAGTGATCTCTTCCCTTTCCAGC
>CADCOU010000118.1 GCA_902803155.1 uncultured Lachnospiraceae bacterium
GAGAGGATAATGAGTCCGCTGACCAGCCAGGACACATAGGCAAGGCAGTAGATGCTGACCCACTCCGGGACGAGCGGGATCATCCGGTCCAGAGGCAGCGAGAGCGTGTGAACGGGCAGATAAGGCAGCAGCAGGCGCGTGGCGTAAAAAGCAAGTACCTGAAAAACAAGCATCAAAGCCAAACATACCCAGACATAAGGCTGAAGCAGTTTTCTCCACCATCTGCCTCCGGCCATATCTGCTGTCGTCATGTGAACTCTCCTTCTTTCAGTCTGCGGATTCTCTCCATGCAGATTCTCCCCATGCTGCTTCTCAGCCTGCGGGAATCTGCCGCGTTATTCAGGCTTCTTATTTCCTGCCATGATCTTCTCCACTCCGTCGAAAGCAGCCGTTACAACCGCCATATATACGAGCAGGATCCCGATGCAGGGGATCATGTACAGCAGCGGCACGGGGATCCATCTGTAGAACGTCTCCAGCAGGCCGATCCCTTCCGTTTCCACCGTAAAGAAATAATTGGCCCTCGGATGCAGCCCGCTCCACCGGAGCAGCATGTTCACGCAGAAGACTGCAAGTGCCAGGACAAGCAGAGAAAGCGCCGCTCCGGGCAGATCGGAAAACCGCGGCCGGAACAGTCCATATGTCACCAGCGCCCATCCCGCGATCACGATCATGAAATGTGTTCCGTAGTATCCGAGCATCCGCGGGATGAGGAGCGAGTATCCGTCAAATCCGTTGCCGGGGATCACGAGGGCCATGAATGCCCCGAGCGGACCGATGAAAAATCCGAAGCACATCAGGGGGCGGCTCTTTCTGATGACTGCGATCGGGATGAGGATCATACTGATATTGCAGAGCTGCAGCGGCAGCTCGCCCCACCAGTTGAATCCCCCCATAGAGGCGGTTGCGGCATTGAACTCCGCATCGAGGGACAGTGCATATTTGTATATGAAAAACCCGATGAATGTCACGACGCACGCTGTGACAAGCACGGTCCTGCGCGTCTCTTCACTCTTCTTTCTCAGGATCAGGCTCGAAACGACCAGTATCGCGAGGAACAGAAGGGCCACGGTAATAAACAGCGGGTTAAACGGTCTCATGATCCAGAAACTGCTCTCAGTATTCATCTTCCGGTCTCCATGCAATTACATAAATATGGTCTCAGCGGGATATCATCCCACTGAGACACATTATAACACAGTTTATTCTGCAAACTCTATCTTTATACTTCCGCTTGTTGTGCTTGCGTTCAGTTTTTTGCTTCCCTGATCCGTATTCTTCAGGTTGCAGCTTCCGCTCACGACGCTTGCTGTGATCCGGTAGTCGGATTCCTTCCCTGCGATTGTGCCCTTGATGCTCCCGCTGGTGGTCTCCAGGCTGATATCCTCACCGCTGCTGAGATTATCCAGCTTGATGGTACCGGAGGTATTGTCCGCTTTTACATTGCCCTGAGCGACGACCTCTGTAAATGAGATGGTTCCCGAAGTATTATTGACCGTAATGTCGGAGCCGGATGATACATGATCCAGGGTAATGCTTCCGCTTGTGTTTTCGACCATGACGCTCTTTGCGCCGATCTCCTTCAGGCTGATGCTTCCGCTGGTATTCTCCACATCCAGGTCTCCCGCAAGATCTTCCGGTACGGTGACCGTCATGACATGCTCAGAGAAGTCGAAGATAAGGGAGAAGGAGAAATGGAACCCCTTTTTCTCCTTACGCTTCACCGTCAGTCTGCCGTCGGACTCTTCGATCTCATAGAGCGATTCGTCTTCCTTGTCGGAATAGGTGACGTATGCCTTGTCGACATCCCCGGTCTGGACGATGATGCTGCCGGACGTCTCTTCGATCCGGATGCTGTCAATGTCATCTTTGCATTCATAAGTTTTTTCCACGTAGTGGTTGTCTTTTGAATTGAATCCTGTCAACTCTCCTCCCGCAACCATAAAACCTGCGCCAAGAAGTATGGCTCCTATGATGATCATGGCAAGTGCGATACCGATTGCATTCTTCATTGCTGTCTCCTCCGTATATTAATTCCTTATACCTGTTTTATCTTGCAAATGCGCCTTTGATCTTCCGGAAAGTCAGGCGGATCAGGCGGATCACTGCCATCCCGAGCCCGCAGAGCGGCTTCCACAGCAGCAGGCACAGCCCTGCCAGGATCAGCGCGCAGCCCCAGGACGCCAGGGACGCTGCCACCGGGATCCATCCGAACAGTACTGCAAATCCGGCCACGAGGCAGGCGGCTGCAGCGATGCCGAGCGAGAATTCAACCGCAAACAGTGAGATCACGACCGCCCACAGAACCACGAACACTGCAAGCAGTACGACAAATCCGGCTGTGAGCAGGGGGAACCACACCGGGAATCCGATGATCGCCAGGATCATCCAGAGCGCACCGTTGCCCTTTTCCTTTGCCTTCTTGTGACTCTCCTTCACTCTGGCCGTCACCAGATCCGTGATCGGCATGTCCATCCTGGCCTGGCTGACTACCGAATCAACCGGCTCCATGGTGGAAACCGCCTGCTCTTCGGTCATCCCGTCTTCCATGCGGTCATCGATCATCTCCGCATAGAATTCCGTCATCTGATCTGCGTTTGGGATCTCATTTTCGACAAGACTCTGTCTCAGCTGATCCAGATATTCTTTTTTACTCATGTCTCTGCTCCCTCTCTCTGGAAATATACTGGAAGACTCTTACGACTTCTTCCCATTCCTTCATCAGTTCCGTAATGTGGTCTCTTCCGGCATCCGTGATCCGGTAGTACTTCCTGAGGCGCCCGTTGTGTTCCTGGGTGAAGACGGTCAGCATCTTCGCATTTTCCAGGCGCTTCAGGATCGGATACAGGGTCGACTCGGTAATCGTGATGAATTCATTGATGTCCTTCACCATCTGGTAGCCGTAGGACTCACCCTGCTCCAGCACTGCCAGTACACAGGCGTCCAGAATCCCTCTTCTGAATTGAGATTCCATACATTTTCTCCTTCTGCGAAGCTTTGAAACTCTGCAGACCGTATCTCCTCGATGAGAATCCGTTTCGGAAAACCTGTTTCTGAGATCCGATCTGCTCGAAAACGTTTTCGAATACTTCCTTATGCACGATACTATATATTACATAGTATAATGTGTCAAGGGGTATTTTTCTGTTTTTTTTAT
Source organism: uncultured Lachnospiraceae bacterium (assembly GCA_902803155.1). Classification (GTDB taxonomy): domain Bacteria; phylum Bacillota; class Clostridia; order Lachnospirales; family Lachnospiraceae; genus Porcincola. The sequence goes on from CADCOU010000118.1 coordinate 3,158, forward strand.
TTTTTTAAAGCAACATTTTCCGATGTACAAGCAGAGTATTTGGTGTTATACTGACGGAAATTCGTGAAAGGAATCTCTCCAGAGAAACTGAGATATGATCAGGATACGCCATTGATGACCACCGCAGATGAAACTGTCAGTATGAGATCTGTACTGACCTTTTGTTTGCGTGCACCGGATCAGATGGCGGTCTTTTTATTCTCCAGACAGGCAGATATACGCTGATATTCTGCCCCTGTCCGGAGATTAATAAAACGGCATCTGTCTGCTGCGTGCAGTCAGGTGTTATTTTTTTGGAGAGAGAATTATGTCAGAAATGAATGAAAAACCGTCCCTGTGGACCAGGGACTTTACGATCATAACGCTGGGCAGCGTCGTTTCCATGTTCGGAAATGCCATGTCCGGATTTGCCATGAGCCTGATGGTCCTGGATATCTCCCAGTCCACGCTGCTCTATTCCATTTTTATTGCCATGTATACGCTGCCCCAGCTGTTCATGCCTATTCTGTCAGGGGCGGTTCTGGACCGTTTTTCCAGGAAGAAAACGATCTATACGCTGGATTTCCTGTCCGCTCTTCTGTACGTCATTATGGCCTGCGTGCTGGCGACAGGATGGTTCTCATTCCCGGTGTTTGCTGTATACTGCTTCGTCCTGGGTTCCATCCAGAGTACATACATGGTAGCGTATGAGAGTTTCTATCCGCTGCTGATCAGTGAGGGAAACTACCAGAAGGCATATTCGGTCGCCAGCGTCCTGGAGACCCTTTCCGCCGTCATGGTGCCGGTTTCCACCTTCCTCTACAAGAGGATCGGACTCTCCCCGCTTCTTGCGGTAAACGGATTATGCTTCTTCATCGCCGCGGTCATGGAGACCCGTATCCGCGCGGAAGAAAAGTATATCGAGACACAGAAGGCCACAGAGAGGGAAGACCGGCGTCCGGTCCGTCAGGTTCTGGATGATACCAGAGAAGGATTCCATTATCTCACGCTTGAAAAAGGGCTTCTGGCCATCGCAGTGTATTTCGTCTTCTCGGCTGTCTGCGGCGGCGTATCGTCGGTCGTCGTGCTCCCGTATTTCCGGAATACGTTCTCCGACGGAGAATACTGGTTCATGGCCGTCATGGCGTTCTCACTGGCCGGCCGGGCGATCGGGGGCATGATCCACTACAAAAAACAGATTCCTGCCGCGTTCCGGTACAGGATCGCCCTGACCGTATACGTCGTCATCTCTGTGTGCGAGGGAATCTACCTGTTTTTCCCGGTTCCCGTCATGATGCTGCTGTGCTTTATCGTCGGATTCGGCGGAGTTACCAGTTACACCATCCGGATATCGGCAACCCAGAGCTATGTTCCGGATGAGATGAAGGGACGCTTCAACGGCGCGTTCAACATGCTTTATACCATCGGCGCGCTGATCGGTGAATTCGCAGCCGGAACGATGACAGTCATCATGTCGGAGCGGATCGTCCTCATGTCCTCCATGCTGCTCTGCGCACTGGCAGCGCTCATATTTATCGGCGGCGGGAGGAAGCAGGTCTCGGTTATCTATAATCGATCCGAGTAGAGTAACTGTCGTTTTCACCTTGGCAGTGCCGCGCCTGGGTACGCGGCAGTTTCAGGGTATCGGCAGTTTCCGGATAACCACACGACATAATACTGAACAATACAGGAAGGCACCGGGGAAGAAACTTCCCGGTGCCCGTTCTACACATTTATAGGATGTTGTTATCGGAGCATATCGATGCATTACCCCGCCCAGCTCTCCCAGTCTGTGCTGTCGGAGGCTATCTGTGAGGCTCCTTCCTCCAGATCGCTGACATTGATCGTGATGGTATACTCGTGGCCGGATTCGAGCGGGACACGGTACTGGTCGATCCCTTCCGCTTCCTCGTTGAAGGACATGAACTCATAATATCCGTCTCTTCCGAATGCGTCTGTCGTGCCGTACCACTGTCTTCCGGAACCGTCCTTGATGCGGTAGGTTCCGCCCGGGAGACTGGTTGTGACCGTTCCGCTGCCCCGCATGAACAGGACGGATGCCAGCTGCGCATCATCCGTGTAGATATGGAAACACATCCCGGAATCCTCCGAGCCGCTGTTCACTGTAATGTGCAGGATCATGTCGGTTCCGCTGACCCTGCCGTTCCTCCAGATCTCTCCGCTCTCCGGGAAATCCTGCCTGCAGGACGCAGCCCTGACTGCACTGTCCTTATATCCGCTCTCTTCGTATGCTTCCATGGCCTTGTAGAACCTTCCGGCCCGCTGGAACGCACAGCCCTTCATATAGCTGTAGTATCCCGGATCCTCACTCTGCTCCCCGATTGCGGAAGAGAGCAGTTCATCCGCCGCATCCTCATCCTTCGAGATCAGCCGCATCCCCAGGAGCTGGATGAACAGATCCGCGTCCACGCTCTCTGTAGCTTTCAGCCCGAATGCTTCCTGCACTTCGTTCAGGGCTCCGATCGTCTTGGGACCGACGCTTCCGTCCACGTCTATTCCGCATCCAAGATCCACCAGAAGCTGCTGGACTGCCTGAGCGGTATCTCCCTTGGAGCCGCTTTCGATCGTTTCCCCTCCTGCAATGGCTTCATAGGCAGCACGATACTGATCCGACTGCAGTGCGTCCAGTATCTGTCCGCAGAGTGTCTCATCTGCCTCGAACAGAAGCCCGGCAGATTCATTTCCACCGGCGTCTTCCTGAGCGCCGGACTCTGTGACGGCCCTTGCCATGACATCCGCAACCGCTTTCACGTCCTCAAAGTCACCATAACCGCTTCCGCCCATGGGAACACCGTTTATGGTCGTCACTTCGATTGTCTCGGGCGGCTCATTGACTGCCACATTGTATTTCTGAAGAAGGGTCCTGCTCTTCGGGTCGACGACTGCGACATTCGTATAGGTCCGGTATGCATTTCCCATGGTGTAATAACCGGCAAGTTCGATGTCCCGGTACACGATCGCAACAGTATCCGCTTCCTCCAGAGTCTCAGCCAGCTGTTCCTCCGGGATCTCATAAAAGTCTTCCCCGGACGCGAGCGCTTCGATGGAAGTACGGTCGATCCCGCCTTTCGCGATGAGGAATACCATCTTCCCGCCGTACGCATCCCCACTCCCAGAAGCCTGCAGGCGGCCGTTTTTCACATCGTCGTACAGGCTGAAGAGGACACTGTCCGAGGACGCCAGGTCATATTCTTCCTGTGTAAACCGGCCGCTTTCGATCAGAGAGTGTGCGAAATCAGAAACCGGTTCTCCGTTTATCACGGCGTCCGGACAGCAGCTCTCAAGGCCGGCGATGAATCCAGCAGGGTATTCGATCTCAGACGGATCCGTCTCCTCATTGAACTTCAGTTCCACCTCCGCCAGGGTCTGCGGAAAAATGAGTCCCCGGGAGTCCGGCATGTATGAAGGGGATCCGTAACACATCGTCAGCCTCTTCAGATTCGGCATCAGGGCGGACGATATCTTTCCCTGGAGTCCGGTGCTGAAGGACTCGACGTTGATCGTCAGATCCGTCAGGTCCTCAAACGGTCCGAGCTCATCCATATCAATGGAGGCAGTACCGTCCTCGTCATAACTGAGAGAAGTCAGTCCCGGTACATCGGACAGGGACCAGAACCCGTCCGCATCTCCGTAATACAGCCTCTTTACTCCTGCCAGGGAAAGCGAGCCGCACTGAACAGAAGTGAGGAACTGAAAACAGGTCTTATCACTGCCGCCCGCCCTCAGCTTGACATCCACACCGTCAAACTGATCCCGGAACTGTGCCAGGGCTTCGTCCAGCGTATAATTGTCGAAATTGATATAAATGAAACCGTCCTCGTCCATCTCACCGGTTCCGCCCTGATCCGTTTCCTGTGAGGGAGCATAAAAATCATCAGCCGCAAAGACAGGCGAAACCGCCATGACACTGCACAGGATCACTGCTGCAGCAAAACTTCTCTTTTTCATCCGCCAACCTCCGTCTTCCGGACAACATGTCTCCAATTCCAATATAGCATAGATATACCCGTTCTGCCCGCCCTGTTCTTCACGGATTCATCAGCTTTTTCCGTATCCGGAACAGATAGAAGCAGATCATCATAATCGCTGCCAGAGTCCATGCCGTCGGATTGACCAGGCAGAGATGGCGGAACGATCCGTGCGGGATCAGCCACAGCGTCCACAGAATCCGGCAGATGGATTCCAGGATGCCGTTCAGTGTCGGGATCCCGGCGTATCCGAGCCCCTGGATACCAGCGCGCAGTATCATAACGATCCCGAACACGGGAAGGAACAGTGCGATCACCCGGATGTACTGCGTGGTAAGTGCGATCACTTCGCTGTCTCCCGAAGTCAGGAACAATCCGGCGATCGCTGATCCTGCCGTCTCCAGTATCAGCATGAACGCAAGTGCAGTGACCGCCATCAGAAAGTGGCACTGCAGGATCCCTTTTCTTATATTGTCGTACTTTTTTGCGCCGTAATTCTGTCCGCAGAAATTCGTCATGGCCATGCCGTACGCCGCCAGCGGGAAAGTAAACAGACTTTCCATCTTATTCGCTGCCGTATACGCGGCTACACTCACTGCCCCGAAGGAATTTATCGCGACCTGCAGGATGATGATACCGGAAGCAGTCATAATTCCCATGAATCCCAGCGGGATGCCGAGTTTCAGCATCTGCAGGGCATGTTCCGGGACAAAGGTCCAGTCCGTGCGTTTCAGGTGGAGGACAGGATACTTCCGCCGGATGAAAAGAACACAAAGCAGAACGGAAACGGTCTGTGCCAGAACCGTGGCCGTTGCCGCTCCTCTCGTTCCCCATCCAAGCGTACCGATGAACAGCAGGTCAAGCGCTATGTTCAGGACTCCTGCAATGACAAGGAAGAGCAGTGGAGTTCTGCTGTCCCCGACCGCCCTCAGGACAGCCGCAGCCATGTTGTAGGCCACCGTCGCCGTCAGTCCCGCGAGGAGTGTCACGATATAGCTCACCGCATCAGGATATATCTCAGCAGGAGTATGCATCCGTTGAAGTGTCTGACGGATCACGGCCAGGCTCAGCAGCGTCACCAGAAATGAAGTCGCAGCGGACAGCATGATTGAAAGCGCCAGTCTCTGTCTCAGTTCTTCATACTTCCTGGCTCCGAACTTCTGCGCGAGGATGATCGCGAAGCCTCCCGCCGCCCCGTTGGCAAACCAGAGGATCATATTGTAAAGAGAAGATGTGGAACCGACCGCTGCCAGCGCATTCCTGCCGAGGAGACGACCTACGATGATGGTATCCGTCATCCCGTAAAACTGCTGGAACAGATTGCCTGCCATGATCGGCAGTGCCATTCTGAAAATAACCGGAAGCGGCTTCCCTTCCGTAAGATCATTTGTCATGGGTATATCAGCTCTTTCTTATATCACAGGAAAAAACCGGAATATTCTGTAAAGTAAAAAAGCACCTGCCCGGTTGAAACCCGGGCAGGTACGAATGGATTGCGTTTAGTCTTCCGCCGGCATTGCAAATTCATCTGTTACGATCACATCTTCTGTCTCTTCCTCCACCACAGCCGGGATGAATTCTTCCATATAGACCGATTCATCCGCCCCGGCCAGCATAGCCGGAAGATTGTAGATGATGCCGTCCAGGCTGTAAGGCAGTTTCAGTCCGATCGTACCTCCCTGCATCTTGCCGCCTTTTTGTTTCGTGAGCTTTACTTCAAACTTGAAGTTCTGGCCCATGGTTGCAACCATGCCGCGGTCCTCCGGACCGAGCTTTGCCACACGTTCTCCGTTGACCAGTACCTCAATCTGGTACCAGGGCTCGTAGACCGTACCATCCGGCCCTGTCAGTTCCTTGTTGTCAAAGTATACCGTATGTCCGCGTCCGATCACGAACATGCAGGCTGCGACTGCGATGATAATCGCAAGAGTGACGATTCGGAAAATTAGCTTACGTTTATTCATGACGCCTTTTCCTCCTCTTCCTCTTTCTGGGCTTCCGCCAGAAGTGCTCCTTCCTGGTTCTTTGTCTTCCTCTTCTGGGTCTCATACATCA
>CADCOU010000119.1 GCA_902803155.1 uncultured Lachnospiraceae bacterium
CCGGCAGAGAGGCAGTTATTCTGGAAGTGGGCGGACCGGTTCGAGAAAGAATATGTCGGAGCGAACAGGCTTGCCGCCTGGGCACAGCCTGTGCGGAAGGCGGACCTGAAAGACCTTCAGTGGTCCGGCGAGGATGTGCGCCTGACTGCGACGCTCTATACAGACCTTGGCCGGGGATACAATGAAGAGGACGCAATCCATACGGACACCGTGCTCTCCGGGGGCAGGTATGAGGTGACCTTCGAGATCACCGGTCCGGAGAAGATCCGGTCCATGCGGTTCGATCCGCTGGAGGGTACTGCCTGTATCTGCGACCTCACATCGCCGGATGTCGAACTGAAACCGGTCAACGCTTCTGCCAGATGCAGGGGAGGCTATGAGTTCCTTACCATGGATCCGGCATACCGGGTAAAGTTCAAAGCAGGAAAGAGCGCTGCGGAAAAAACAACAGATGGCGGTCAGGAAGACAGCGGACAGGTACGGACGATCCGTATCAGCGGAAGGGTCGAGACCAGGGACGTGTACTGGGCACTCGCGAAGAGCCAGGAACTTCTTCGCCGCAGCCGGAGAGGCCCGCTGGGAGAGGCTGCATCCGCAATAAAAAAAATAATAGGGCTTCGCGACTGAGCTGCACAGAGGATATACAGCATATGGATACCAGAGCGATTGATATAGCAGTACCGGTCTATAACGGGTACGATGACCTCCTTCGGTGTGTGGAGAGTCTGAAAAAACACACGGATCTGACCAGACACCGTGTCATACTGATCGATGACTGCAGCCCGGATGAGCGGGTCCGTTCTTATCTGCTGGAGACCTGTGGAGATCCGGTGGCTCCGGGCAGCGTGGAAGCAGCGACAAAGGACTGCGGCCTGATCGCCGTATTCAATGAAAAGAACCAGGGATTTTCCGCGAATGTCAACATCGGACTCGCCTGGTCGGACCGCGATACGATACTCCTGAACGCCGATACAATCGTGACGAAAGGCTGGGTCGATAAGATGCAGGCCTGCGCGTACCGCTCCGTGCGGACCGGTACGGTCACGCCGCTTTCCAACGCGGCTACACTTGCGTCTGTTCCGGTCTTCCTTCAGGACAATCCTCTGCCGGAGGGATATACGGTGGATACGTTCGGCGACCTGACGGAGCGGGTATCGCTGCACCGGTATCCGCGCATTACGGTAGCCGTGGGGTTCTGCATGTATGTGAAGCAGGAGGCGTACGCGCTTGCCGGCGCGTTTGACGCGAAGACTTTCGGACGCGGCTACGGGGAAGAAAATGATTTCTGCTGCCGTCTGAGCATGCTCGGATACACACATGTGCTGTGCGATGATACATTCATTTACCACAGGGGGACCGGCTCTTTCGATACCGAAGAAAAGCGGGCGCTGACGGAGGAGCATGACCGCATCCTCCGCAGGCGGTATCCGGACCTGATGAAAGCCAATGATGATTACTGCAGGGAAAACCCGGATCAGGAGATCCGCGACAACCTCCTCCTGCACATGTGCCTGGACAATGGGAAAGAAAATCTTCTCTATTTCCTGCATCTGGACTTCCGGGAGATCGCGCGCAGCAATATCGGCGGGACGCAGCTCCATGTCCGGGATCTGGTGCGCGGGGCAAAGGAAGACCGGAACGTATTTGTTGCTTCGAGGGACGGCAATGCCCTCCGACTGACGGTCTACCTGAAAAAGGACGACAGGCTTCCCGCCTGGAGGCTGCTTAAGACCGAAGAGTCCGCAGACAGCGGCGTATGCCTGGTCTCGATGAAGTATCCGATCGGAGAAGAAGAACCGTTTCCCGTATTCCGGGATGAGCGGATGACACAGATCCTGAAGAACATACTGCAGTCATTTTCCGTTGATCTGGTCCACGTGCACCATACACAGGGACTGTCGCTGGATATCTTCCATCTGTGCAGGCAGCTCAGAATACCGCTCGTCGTTACGCTGCATGATTATTTCTATGCATGTCCTACCACAAAGCTTCTCCGGGAGGACGGGACATTCTGTCCGGAGAGGGGCTCATTCGCAGAGACAGATGAGAAGGTGTGTGCAAGATGCCTGCATCATAACTGCGGATACGGTAGAGTGCATGCGATCCGGATGTGGCGGGAGCGATGCCATGAAGCGCTTCTGTGCTGTGACCGGATCCTGTTTCCGAGCGCGAGCGCGAGAGATCTGATGCTGCAGGTTTATCCGGACCTCGGGGAGCGCAGTGCCGTCATAGAGCACGGGACAGACGCCTCCTCGTCCGGGAGCACGCTGAATGAAGAGACCGGTGATGCGGTCCGTACGGACAGAGTGCATACCAGGCTGGATCAGCAGCCCGGAAATGAAGGCGGATTCCATTACATCGCGGGATGGGCTTATCTCGAGGGCGAGGACAGCCGGAATGTATCGGTAACGATCGAGATAAAGGACCAGGGCGGCAGAGTGCATTACATGCAGGTTGCGAAAAATGCCCGGCCGGATGTGGCTGCCGCGGCGGAGAGTGATCTGTATCTGTGGAGCGGATTCCGCGCAGTGTTTCATGTGCCCGGCATGGAGGACGGAAGATACCGGATCCGCATCCTGCTCCATACCGGTGACGAAACGTGGACCGATGGGAAGGTCTATGCGGGAACGTACCGCAGGGCAGGGAAAGAGGCAGACTCTTCCAGGCAGGGGCATCTGAACGTTGCATTCCTGGGCGGCGTGACAAAGGCAAAGGGATCACAGCTCCTCTCGGAGGTGATCTCCTGCGGCGATAAGCGGTTCTCATATTATGTGTACGGAGAAGTCGGGGACAGCAGTGTGAAAGCTCCGAAAGGGGCGGATCAGGTGTATTTCTCCGGCGTTTACAGGAAAGACGATATCTTTGATCTTCTGAAGATCAGCCATATCGATGTCGCCTGCATCCTTCCGGTCTGGGCGGAGACATTCTGCTATACGCTGTCGGAGGCATGGTCCTGCGGGATCCCTGTGATCGGGACGGATCTTGGCGCTGTGGGAGAGCGGATCCGGAAAACAGGCGCCGGATGGACGCTGCGTGCAGATGCGTCGAAAGACGATGTGATCCGCCTGCTTGAGCGCCTCCTGGATAACCCCGGGGAGCTTGAGGAGAAAAAGGCGGCGGCCGAAAGACTGAAACTGAAATCCGTGGACGAAATGAACGGGGAATACCGCATACTCTACGAGGAGCTGCTTTCAGGCAGGGAAGAAATTTCTGCGGAAGAGGGAGGCTGCCCCTCCGGCGGAGGCGATGCGGCGGACTGCGAATTCCTGTTCCAGGGGCTTGCGATGGGCAATCCTTCCGTGACCGGAAAGGGGGAGGCTGCTTCCATGAACCGCCTGCGGGAGGAGAACGAGATGCTCCGAACTTCCATTGAGATCATGAAAAATACGACTTCCTACCGGTTTGCAAGAAAGCTCTCGGAGGCGAACATCCCGTTTAAAGAGCCTCTGAAGAAAATGTTCCGAAAGAAGTAACCTCTTATGAAGATACAGAAACTATCGAATTACATCAGAGAATACGGGCTCCATGCGGCAGCCGTGCGTGCGGCGGACAGGCTTCTCAGACGCAAGGCGGAAGAGGTTTCCTATGAAAAATGGCTCCTTCGGAGCAGAAGGTCCTCCCGCGACTACGCAAGGATGGCGAAAACGGAGTTTGGCTGGAAACCTTTGTTCGGCGTGCGCGCCTATATGGATGAGGTGCACCGGGCCCCGTTCATGCAGTCCCTGAACCTGCAGATCTACAGACAGTTCAGACCGTGCCGAAGCTGTCCGGAGGCAGAGTACATCCTGATCGCGGGAGAGAACTGCATCCTGGCACCGGATCTTCTGTGGCAGGCGGTGAACCTGCTGAATGAAGAGGGCCTGACGGCGTCTTCGCTGCAGGAAGCGCCCGCTCTGATCTATTTCGATTCCGACAGGATCGGCGCTGAGGGCAGGAAGGGTGATCCGTCCTTCCGGCCTGAATATGATGCAGAGCTTCTTGAGAGCGTCAATTATATGGGCCGGGTCGTGCTGGTACGTGCGGATCTGGCTGCGGCGGCGCCCCTCCCTTCTGACGGAGAGGAGAGCCTGCACGCGTTTCTGAAGCGAGTCACAGAAGGGATCCGCGTCCGCCCGGGAGAAGAGAAGAACGGCCCTGTGAGACATATCGCGCACATACTCTGGCATGAGACTGCGCAGACCGGCGCGGAAGAAGGCGGAGCGGAGAAAGCTTCAGCTCTGCACGATGAGTCCGGCCGGCAGCCCCTGGTATCTGTTCTGATCCCGAACAGGGACCACCGGGAGGATCTGGAGCGCTGTATCGTATCCCTGCAGCAGGTGAACACATGGAGCAATCTGGAGATCCTGATCCTTGAGAATAACTCAGCCGATCCGGGGACATCTGCGTATTATGAGGAATTGAAAGAACAGGACGGCAGGATCCGGGTGCTGGAATACAACAGGCCGTTCAACTATTCCGCGATCAACAATTACGGAGCCGAAAATGCGAACGGGGAGTATCTGCTCCTCCTGAACAATGATACCGTTTTCCTGGAGAAGGATTCCATCGCTGAGATGGTCCGGCTGGCCGGGAGGGAGGAGACCGGCGCCGTCGGCGCGCTGCTCTGGTATCCGGACCATACCATCCAGCATGCGGGAATCATTCTCGGCCACGGCGGGATCGCGGGACACGCGTTCGCCGGAGAGACGTCCGCGTATGATCTCGGGTCATTCCCCGGGGAGGTGTGCGGGGAAACGCACAATGTGAGTGCCGTGACAGGCGCCTGCCTGATGCTGAGAAGAGAAGTTTACCTGAAAGCCGGCGGGATGGATGAGGATCTCGCAGTCACATTCAATGATGTCGATCTGTGCATGCGTCTCCGGAGAGACGGGCGGAAGATCCTGATGTGTCCGGCGGCGCAGCTCCTTCACAATGAATCCGTTTCAAGAGGAGAAGAGGATACGCCCGAGAAGGTCGAAAGATTCCACAGAGAGATCGGAATCTTTGCCGGGAGGTGGGAGAGAGAACTGGAGGAAGGAGATCCGTTCTACAACCCGAATCTCTCGCTTACGGGAAGGAGCTGGACCTGCAGAGACGAACTGAGAGAGCGGGTCAAGCCGTACCGTGCCTACATGAGGTTCGTCTGAAGCAAAACGCGGACGGAGAGGGAAAGACATGCCGAATCAGAAACAGGATCAGAAGAGCACGTCAGGAAAGGCGTTCCGCTATCTCCGCAGCAGGGGGGTAAAGGAGTTTGCATCCCATGCGGCAGAGAAGGTGCGCGGCAGGACATTTGATTATCAGCGGTGGATCCGCTCGCAGGAGCCGTCTTCCGCCATGGTGGGATATCAGAAGAAACTGCGCTTTTTCCGGATGCCGGACGTCTGCGTCTTCGTCCTTCGCCCGGATACGGCGGCGCATACAAACGAACAGACACTGCAGTCCGTGCGAAGCCAGACCTATCAGAAAGTCTCTGCGGCGGACATGCTGACCACACATATCAGCGATGATTCCTTTGTACTCTACATCAGGAACGGCGATCTGCTTACACGGGACGCCGTATTCCGGATGGTGGAGGCGCTCCAGGGGGGAGCGGACGCTGTATACGCGGATGAGGATTCCTTCAGACAGGCAGACCGGGAGAACCTGTACTCCGATCCGCTGTTC
>CADCOU010000120.1 GCA_902803155.1 uncultured Lachnospiraceae bacterium
AGTCCCATATCAAGCATATCTTTTCTGCAGATGGGTAAAAAACCGGAATTCATGAGCACACCGCCTCAGAATAGATGACTCTGTCTGCCGGGCAGGACAGGACGGAATGATATCACTGGAATTATATCACAGGATGGCTCTTGCGCAAAAAGAGAGGGATTCCTAAAATGAGGATATGCGGTTGAGAAGCCGTGATGAAATGAACCGGGAGGAGGAAACAGATGGCCGGAGGAAGAGGTCCGGGTCCGAGGGGACCGATGGGAAATGCATTTCTGACAGAAGAGGAGAAGGCGAATCAGCCGAAGGTTACGCCGCAGCTGCTGAAGCGGATCTTCTCCTATCTGATGCCGTACAGGAAACAGCTTCTGCTGGTTCTGATCTGTATCGTGGTTTCTTCGTTCATGAGCCTGATGCCCTCCATCTTGACGGGCAAGATTATCGATGAAGGCCTGATCAGACTGGACCTGAAAGCGCTGGTCTTCTATATCGTGCTGTCACTCGCCGTAACATTCCTCGCGAATCTCATTGGCGTAGCGGAGAGCTATATCAATACCTGGATCGCACAGCATATCACCTATGACATGCGGAACCAGATGTACGGCCATCTCCAGAAGATGTCCCAGCGTTTCTTCACAACAAACAACCAGGGAGATATCGTGACCCGCATGACGAGCGATATCGACGGAGTCCAGACGGTGATCGCGAACACATTTACAAGTATCCTGTCCAACGTGATCACACTGGTCATCGCCGCGATCGCAATGTTCCAGAAGAACTGGATCCTGGCCCTGGTCGGAATCGTCATAGTCCCGCTGTTCACGCTTCCCACCAGAAGAGCGGGCAAGACGCGCTGGTCCCTGACCAATGAATCCCAGGCAGCCAATGACGAGATCAACGGCATCCTCAATGAGACGCTGTCCGTCAGCGGCCAGCTCCTGGTGAAGCTGTTCGGGAAGGAGAAATACGAATACGACCGGTATGAGAAGATCAATAAGAAGATGATTGGTCTCAATATCCGGGAGCGGATGGCAGGCAGGTGGTTTCTTGTCATACTGACGACATTTACCAGCATCGGGCCGATGCTGATCTATCTGGTCGGCGGGATCCTGATGATCCGGTATGACCATAACCTGACCGTCGGTGACATCACCGTTCTGGTAGCGCTGCTCGGAAAGATGTACATGCCGGTGAACAGCCTGCTGAACATCCAGGTGGAATGGATCCGCTCCATGTCGCTTTTCTCCAGGATCTTTGATTACTTTGACATACCGGTGGAGATCGAAAATGCGCCGGATGCGGTAATTCCTGCGGAAGTGAAGGGAGAGGTGGAATTCAGCCACGTCGGATTTGCCTATGAGGAACCGAACCGTATCCTGAAGGACATCAGCTTCAGACTGGAGGCAGGGAAGAGTATCGCGATCGTCGGACCGTCAGGTTCCGGAAAGAGTACGATCATCAACCTGATCCCGAGACTGTATGATGTCGGGGAAGGGTCGGTCACGTTTGACGGGATCGATGTGCGGAAACTGGATCTGACTTTCCTGCGAAGTCAGGTCGGAGTCGTGTCCCAGGAGACCTACCTGTTTAACGGGACGATCCGGGAGAACCTGCTATACGCGAAGCCGGATGCGACTGAGGAAGAGATGGTCGAAGCGCTGAAGAAAGCAAACATCTATGACTTTGTGGAGAAACAGGAAGAAGGCCTGGATACCCAGGTCGGAAACCGCGGACTGAAGCTGTCCGGGGGAGAGAAACAGAGAATATCGATCGCGAGGATCCTTCTGAAGGATCCGACTATCTTTATATTTGACGAAGCGACCTCCGCCCTGGATTCGATCTCGGAGCAGAAGATCCAGGAAGCGATCGATCCGATCATCGAGACCCGGACCAGCATCCTGATCGCGCACCGCCTGTCCACAATCCTTGCCGCAGACGAGATTCTGGTCGTGAAAGACGGAACGATCGCAGAGCGTGGACAGCACAAGGATCTGGTAAGCGCGGGCGGCGTCTATCAGGAACTGTACGAAACACAGTTCTCCAGGGCGCTCATTCCGCAGGAAGAGGAAGGACTGTCCGAACTGGAGCAGTATATCTGGGGTACGCAGCCGGCTGACGAGCCATAATAAATGGTTTGATAAGAAAGAGGCTTCATCTTCTTTTTGCTTTGGTCAGTGTTCATCTGCCGGAGGATTTGTCTCATGAAGAGGGCGGTTCCACCGCAGCATGAAGTACACAACCTCGGCGATGCAGCAGGTGATCCATCCGACCGGATACCCGAATCCGATCACATAGGGATTGTAAGCGATGCGTGATCCGATAAAGAGGTAGATCTGCCGGATCACCACGAAGCATGCCAGCATGCAGTACATCGGGGCTTTGGAGTCCCCGCGCCCGCGCAGGGCGCCTGCAAGCACATGATTGATGGCGTTGAACACCAGAAAGAAGGTGTTCATACGAAGGAACAGGGAGCCGTAATAAATCACGGACTCATCACTTGAGAACAGACCGGTCGCCTGGGGGGCGAATGCTGTAAGCAGCGCAGCTATGACGAAGGTTACGAGCACAGCCGCCTGCAGGGAGCGGACAGTCCCCTTATTGACACGGTCTTCTTTTTTTGCGCCGATGTTCTGGCTTACAAAGGTCGTTGCCGCCTGGTTGAGGCTTGTCATCGGGAGGAAGATGAAAGAATCCAGCTTGTTGTAGCTTGCCCAGCCGGCCATACACGCGGAACCGAATCCGTTGATGTAGGACTGCACGAACACATTGGACACGGAAGTAATCATGGACTGGATACCTGCGGGAAGCCCGATCGCCATGATCCGTTTCAGGATATCCATATCGATCCGGAGATCCTTCCAGGTCAGCTTATAGATATCGTCTGTCTTCGTCAGAAGAAGCAGCACGAGAACTGCGGACAGGAACTGGGAGAGGATCGTCGCCCAGGCCGCGCCTGCGATCCCTGCCTTGAAGACGATAACGAATATCAGATCGAGCACTGTGTTCAGGATGCTCGTGAAGATCAGGAAATACAGAGGCCTTGCGGTATCCCCGACTGCCCGGAGGATACCGCTTCCCATATTGTAGATGAGAAGTCCCAGGCTGCCTGCGAAATAGATCTGCAGATACAGCTGCGCCTGACCAAACACATCATCAGGCGTTGCCATGAGCCGCAGCATGGCGGGGACGAGAGCGATTCCGGCAAAGGTGAAGAAGACGCCGAACAGAAATGTGATGGCAATGGTCGTCTCAACCGCCCGGTGAAGGAGATCCGGTTTCTTTGCGCCGAAATAGTTGCCGATCACGACGCCTCCTCCGATGGCTACCCCGTTGAAGAAAAAGATCATGATATTCACGATCATGGTCGTAGACCCGATCGCGGCAAGAGCTTCCTTGCCCACAAAATTGCCGACCACGATGGAGTCAACCGTGTTGTAGAGCATCTGGAAAACATTTCCGAAGAGGAGCGGCAGGGAGAACGCGATGAGATGCCGAAGGATCGGACCCTCGGTCATGTCACGTGTTGTAGTGCCGTGTGCGGCGTGATGATGCGGGAATATGTTCAAAATAAAACCTTTCCTCTTGATTACCTGTGATCGCAGCATGATTATACCATGATTTTCAGGCGGCGCCGGAAATGCTAAGAAAAAAATAAGACGTGTTTTATTGAACCTGTCGGAAATAAATGATATGTATGTATTTGACATATTGGCCGCGGGATCTTCCGCCTGAGACCTGACGAAAGAGTTCCGCGTATATTGAGCAAGGGGGTAAAGATGAGAAGAAAACTCTTAGGGTTAGTCGGAATTGGAACAGCAGCTGTCCTGATGCTCTCGGGATTTGACTCTGCCATGACGGTAGAGGAGCTCCAGAATAATGCAATGGAAGCATTTAAAAGCGTGGAACAGTACAGCGGAGATTTCAACGCAGATGCCGACGTCGTTATGGCGATCTCGCAGGCAGGCGAGAACGGCGCACAGATGACGATGCCGTTGCAGGGGAACGTTTCCGGACATTTTGCCATGACGAAAGAGCCGATCGGCGCAGCCATTGATATGGAATTCTCAGGATCCGGAGCAGGAATGGAAGGCTCCGGGAGCATGGAACTGTATCTGAAGGAAAATGAAGACGGAACCGGCATCAGCTATTTCCACGGGGTCATGAACGGAGAAGACAGCGGCTGGCAGGCCGGAGCGGTTTCCGCAGAGGATATGGCAAAGGCCAAAGAAGCCATGGACAAGGTCATGAACGGTGATGTGGATTCTTTCCTGGATGAGAATACTTCCCCGGATTCGGACCTGAATGCGGAGCAGATAAAAGAGCTGATCGGAAAGTATAAGGAGACCTTCGGCGCGGCAGTGCAGCTCAGCCCGGAGGCAGCGGACGTGAACGGACATGAGTGCTATGAAGTCGTTCTGGATATTACCGGAGACGTGCTGACCGGAGCGATCAGTGACGTCGCAGAGGTTGCAGGAGAAACACTGGATGACAGCACACTCGCAATTGTCCAGATGGTGGCAAGCGTTCTGGACATCAAGGTTGTGGCAGATTATGATGTGGAGACCTTCCTCCCGGTCGCAGGAGCAGTGGATCTGACCGGTTCTGATTTCTCCATGCTCTCTCAGATTGCTGCAAGTATGATGGGCAGCGATGAGATCGGCGGCGTGGATCTGACCGTCAATGCGCTCGGAGCACAGTTCAATGCTTCTTATGACGATGTTGACATCACGATTCCGGATGAGGCACTTGAAGCAGAAGTAGTTGATGCAGGCGCGGCGCTTGGTTCGGTTGTCGGCGGAGTGACCGGAACATCTTCGGGCGGCGATTCCAGCCTGACAGCTGACGAAGCAACCCTGAACGAGGATGGAAGCTATCATCTGGAGTATTCCACCTTTGACGGCGAGACACTGGCTGCAGACATAACGGTTCCGGAAGGAATGAATATGTCATACAGCGGCAGTTCCTATATCGCATTTGCTGATGAGGATTATAATAATGACGTCCACTATTCACTGGAGGCTTATTCCAACGCGGATGAGGCGCTGGAAAGCTCGCTCAGCACCTCCTACATGGAAGGAGACGAGAACTATTCGGATATCGAAGTCTCCGACGTTGCAGAGGTGACGCTGGAGGACGGAACCACAGTGAAGTATGCAAGCATCAGCTATAAGTACTCTGACACGCCGATCGGCAGCACCTATGCCGCAATTCCTGTCGGAGATGACATGTCGGTACTTATCCAGCTCAGCTTCCACGATGATAGTTATAAGCTCGTACAGGCGACGGAAGAGGATGTCGTGGCCAGCGCGGCTAACGTAAAGATCGCGGGATAACGGTACAGACTGGTTATTGAGGAATAACCGATGAAGACAGCCGCTGCAGGATTGCAGCGGCTGTCGTGTCAGTGCCGTCATGGCAGGCCGGACAGGAAATGCAGGGAGACGGTTATGATTCGCAATATAATATTTGACGTGGGATATGTTTTGCTTGATTATACCTGGAAGAAGACCTTCGCCGAGCAGTATGGCGGAGATATCGCAGATCTTCTGGGGCGTAGCCTGTTCGGCGGAGGCATCCCGGTCGGAGAGCGCGGGATGTGGGACCTGTATGACAACGGGCTGGTCACGGATGAGGAGATCCGCAGCGCCTGCTTTTCCCGCCATCCCGATCACAGGGAGATCCTGGAGTGGTTCTTTGACAATCCGCTCAGCTGGTGTACTGTGCGCCACGACCTGGCAGACCTGATCGCTCCGCTCAAGGAAAAGGGCTATCGCGTCTATCTGCTTTCCAACTACCCGGAGACACTCTGGAAGATACATGTCCGCTCGAGGGATTTCTATCCTCTGATCGACGGTGAGACCGTATCCTGGGCAGAGCATTTCGGAAAACCGGAAGAGCGGTTCTACCGGACTCTCCTTACGCGCTACGACCTTAACGCGGAGGAATGCCTGTTCCTGGACGACCGGGCAGAAAATACACAGATCGCTGAGGCACTGGGCTTTCAGACGATCACGCTGGACAGCCCGGAGTCAAGAGAAGACGCGGTCAGGTATCTGACGGAACTTCCGGATTCTGCAATCTGACAGAATGCAAAACGTACCGTCCGGGTCCGGGAAAGGGATCCGGACGGTTTTTATGCAGGACAAAAGAAGAATACTTATGGTAAAATACTACTGAAAGCAGTAAGTATCATCGAAGCCGGCGGTAGAATAACATCAGGAAAACAGAGGGTGTTGTATGTATAATTTTACATTTTCAGTTCCTACGAGGATTCATTTTGGCAAAGGACAGATCGCACATCTGAGCGAACTTCGTGAGAGCGGTGAAAGAGTCCTGCTGTGTTATGGTGGCGGAAGCATCAAAAAGAACGGTATCTATGACGATGCCATGAAGATCTTAAAAGAAGCGGGGCTTACGGTATATGAGCTTCCGGGAGTGGAACCAAACCCAAGGATCGAGACAGTCCGGAAAGGTGTGGACCTGTGCAGAACGGAACAGATCGACATGGTCCTTGCAATCGGCGGTGGGAGTACCATCGATTGCGCGAAAGTTGTTGCAGCAGGAGCGGTATATGATGGAGATCCGTGGGACCTCGTCCTGAATCCGCCGCTCATCAGAGCCGCGCTTCCGATCTATTCGGTGCTGACATTATCTGCGACAGGATCAGAGATGGACACCTATGCGGTCATTTCCGATATGTCGAAGAACGAAAAATGGGGAACGGGTTCTCCTTTCATGGCCCCGAAAATGTCGGTCCTGGATCCGTCCTATACGTTCAGCGTTTCAAAGAAGCAGACGGCTGCAGGCACGGCGGATATGATGAGCCATACCTTTGAGAATTACTTTCATCATGAGAAGGGGGCTGATCTGCAGGAGCGCTTCGCGGAAGGGATACTGAAAACCTGTATCAAATATGGTCCGGTCGCGCTGGAACAGCCTGACAATTATGAAGCCAGGGCGAACCTGATGTGGGCGGGAAGCCATGCGATCAACGGCCTTATAGCGAACGGATGTCAGCCGGCCTGGTGCGTGCATCCCATGGAGCATGAACTATCCGCTTTTTATGACATCACACACGGAGAGGGCCTTGCGATTCTGACACCGGTCTGGATGGAGCATGTGCTGAATGAAAGAAACAAGAAGATCTTTGCAGATTACGGACGCAATGTGTGGGATCTGGCCGGCGATGATGATATGACTGTCGCGAAGGAAGCGATCGCCAGGACGAGAGAGTTCTTCTTTGAGACGATGGGACTCCCGGCAAATCTGAGAGCGGTCGGCATAACGGAAGAGACCCATTTTGAGGTCATGGCGGAGAAGGCGGCGAAAGGATCGGTCGGAAGCTTCGAACCTCTGAGCAAAGAAGACATCGTGGAGATCTTCCGCGCCGCACTGAGATAAAGGATCATTTAGGTCTGACTGATGACCGTGATGATAAAGGTAACGTTGTGTTGTTATAAAGGAGGTACTGAGATGGCATGTTTCCTGGTATCAGCAGCTGAAGCTGCAGTAGTGACCGCAGTGGAAAAGGCTGAGGAGAAGAAGGAACTTAAGGCGGCAGAGAGCGGTGAAAAGGTTGAAGCGGTAACGATCCCGCTCAGCAGGAAGCTGAAATGGCTCACCTATATGCTCTGGGGCGGAGCTGTACTTCTCGCTTTTGAGCATATCTGGCACGGAGAAGTTGTGCCGTGGTTCCCATTCCTGACTGCAATGTCGAACCCTGCTGACGCAGCTGAGATGTTCCATGAAATGGCGACGGTTGGTGTGTCGATGGCGCTCCTGATCACGGTAGTCTGGATCGGCATGTGTATAGCCGCAGATGCAATCATGAAGCGCAGGTCAGAAGAGCCGGCACAGACATCAGTATAAGGAGGCAGACGGGATGACATTACTGATCACTGTATTTGCTGCTGTGACAGCTACCGTAATATGGTATAACCGGAAAGATGACAGCATGCAGCTGGGCATCCTGCTCTTTATGTACTGGGGAGCATCCCTGATGTGGCTTGTCGATGCGATCTTTGAGTATGCGGAACTGAAGGCAGAGTATTTTACGCCTGCGGCGGAGGATATGCTGAATGATGCGTTCCTCGGTCTGGCGGTAGTTGCGCTGGGACTCGTGATCTGGGTCGTCAGGCTTCTGATCAAGGATCCGAAAGGCTCAGTACGGGCGGCTCTTACCAGAAAATAAGAAACAGATACCGGATTGAGACCGGAGCCAATAAGAAAACTGTTAACCGGGGCTGTTCCTCATACGATCTTCAGCGACGATGTGGGAACAGCCCCGGTTTCCTGTTGCATTTCCAACAGGTATCGCATACAATAACCCCGACAATTTAATAATGGGAGAAGCGTTAAGAATGTAAGGAGATTACACTCATGAGCAGAAGAAATATCGCTTTGCTCCTGTCTTCCGCGATGCTCGCGTGTGCACTCGGCATAGGCCCCGGCGCAACGATGGTGATGGCGGATGACAAAGATGCCGCTTCTTCCGGGGAC
>CADCOU010000121.1 GCA_902803155.1 uncultured Lachnospiraceae bacterium
CCCGCGATCCTGTCGGGGAAGACATGGGTATGAAAATCGATGATCATATACAGCCTTCTTTCATAAACCACTTCACCGCATTAACGTAGTATAAATGATTTCCTCAGTCTCGTAAATAGAGATTGCCTCGGGCGTAAATAGATGTTTAAATAAACTCAAAAGGAGGATGGTTCAGGGACATGAGCAGACTTGCAGTTATTTTTCCCGGGATTGGGTATCATACGGATAAACCGCTTCTGTATTACGGAAAGAAACTGGCGGCGGCATGCGGGTATGAGATTCTGGAGGTTCCCTATAAAAACTTCAAACGCGGGACCAAAGGAAATCAGAAAAAGATGGAAGAGGCTTTCAGGAATGCGATGGAGCAGACGGAGGAGATGCTCTCCGATGTCAGGTGGGAGGAAGCGGAAGAGATCCTGTTTATCTCCAAGAGCATCGGTACCGTCGTGGCAGCCGCATTTGCAGAAGAGAAGAACCTGAAGGTCCGCCATGTATTCTACACGCCGCTGAAAGAAACATTCCGTGATGCCATATCCGGAAACGGCATTGCATTTCACGGAACAGCGGATCCGTGGGCAACGGATGAGGATATCGAGGATGGCTGCCGGCTGAGAGATATCCCGCTTACAGAGGTCCCGGACGCGAATCATTCCCTGGAGACGGGAGATGTCATGACAGAT
Organism: uncultured Lachnospiraceae bacterium; assembly: GCA_902803155.1. Taxonomy (GTDB): domain Bacteria; phylum Bacillota; class Clostridia; order Lachnospirales; family Lachnospiraceae; genus Porcincola. The sequence goes on from CADCOU010000121.1 coordinate 681, forward strand.
CTGAAGAACCTTGCCCGTGTCATGGAGATCACAGAGGCGTGGATCAGATCCGCAGGAAACTGAGAACACCATTATCGATCGGAACTGCAGGAGCCACAGAACAGGAGGATTCACTTTATGAAAGCTTTGGGACTCGACATCGGAACGACGACGATCAGCGCAGCCGTGCTGAACCGTGAGGATGGAAACGTATGCGATGCAAAGACCGTTGCAAACCAGTGTTTCATCGAACGCGGAAATGAATGGGAACGGATCCAGGACGTAGACCGGATCATGGAGAAGGCGCTCGCTGTCGCAAATGAGATGGTGGACAAGTATGAGGACATCGCTACGATCGGTCTGACCGGTCAGATGCACGGAATCCTCTATGTGGATGCGGAAGGCAGATGTATCAGCCCGCTCTATACCTGGCAGGACGGAAGAGGAAACCTGAAAGATGAGAGCGGACGCAGCATGGTGGAGGAGATCTTCGATGTGTGCGGGATCGCGTCTGCGAGCGGTTACGGGCTGGTAACGCATCTGTATAACCGCAGGCACGGCCTGGTTCCGGAAGAGACAGCCGGACTATGCACGATCGGTGATTACCTGGGTATGCAGCTCACGGGGAGAAAGCAGCCTCTGATGCATACCAGCATTGCAGCCAGCATCAGCCTGTTTGATGCGCAGAAGAGCTGTTTCCTGACGGACGCGCTCGAAAAGATGGGTGCGGGAGATGATATCCCCCTGCTTCCTGAGGTCCGGGGAGATTTCGCACAGCTTGGAGAGTTCCGCGGCAGACCTGTAACGGTGGCGCTTGGTGATAATCAGGCAAGTTTCCTGGGATCCGCCGGACTTACACCGAACGCGGTGCTGGTCAACATGGGGACAGGCGGACAGATCTCCATCCTGTCAGATCAGTACTTTACTGCGCCCGGAATCGAGGCCAGGCCGATCGTCCCCGGAAAATATCTGCTTGCAGGCTCCGCCCTGTGCGGAGGAAGAGCCTATGCGATCCTGGAGAAGTTCTTCCGCGCATTTGCTTCCGAGATCGGAGCGGGAAGCGAGCCTCTGTACGATGTGCTGGGAAGACTCGCTGAAAAAGGGGCAGCCATGGAAGATCCGATGACCGCTGTCACGACATTCAGCGGAACCAGGGTTGACCCCGCACTTCGCGGCAGCATCAGCAATATCAGCGAGGACAACTTCACTCCGGCGTCCCTCTCTTACGCGATCCTGGACGGAATGGCGCAGGAACTGTACCAGATGTATGAGACGATCCATGAAGGGACAGGGATCACTGCAGATCACCTGGTCGCTTCCGGGAACGGACTGCGTATGAATCCCATGCTGCAGGATATCTTCCGGAAAAAGTTCCATGCAGATCTGACGATGAGCAGATATAAGGAAGAAGCTGCGAGCGGAGCGGCGGTCAGCAGCTATACCAAAGTGGAGTGATTCCCTGCATCCGGTCGTATGCAGCCATGGGAAGGCCGGATGACCGGCTTATGGAAAATACGGACAGAATAACGGCTTACCTTTCAGGCGGCGCAGATGCGCCGCTGATTTTCTGTAAAAAAACCTGAAGATTTTGTGAATTTGATTGTCTGCCGGGGAATATTTGGTAAAATACCGCTATATGGACTTGAGGCAGAAAAGTATTCTTTCCATATGCCCGCATGGTATGACATCACGTCTGAGAGACAGTTCTTTTCAATCAAAGACAGCTCATTATCAATGACAGTTTAATTAATCGCAGATACTTGCTGCATCTCATGTAAGAAAGGGTGGTGAACATGAGCATACTCCAGGACCTGCTTAAAAACTGTATCCGGGAAATCGATGAAGTCCTTCCTGTTCTCGGGATTACCGGGGAAGAGGCGGATACACTGCGCAAAGTTGCCGAGAGGTATCCGATCAGCATACCTCCGTATTATCTGAGCCTGATCGACAGTTCGGATCCGGAAGACCCGGTCCGTAAACTGTGTATTCCTTCCGTGTCCGAATACAATGCAGAAGGACATGAAGACCAGAGCGGAGAGTCGGGCAATACTGTCCTGACCGGCGTACAGCACAAGTACGGACCAACGGCGCTGGTACTTACGACCAGCCAGTGTTCCATGTACTGCCGCCACTGCTTCCGCAAGCGGATGGTCGGCTATACACATGACGAGGTGACAAAACAGATCCTCGGAATGCAGGCTTATGTAAAAGAGCATCCGGAGATCAACAACATCCTGCTGTCCGGGGGAGACGCGTTTATCAATGAAAATGACGTGATCCGGGAATATCTGGAACATCTCGTTGACCTGCCGCAGCTTGATTTTATCCGTTTCGGGACCCGCACGCCGGTCGTCCTGCCCATGCGGATCTATGACGATCCGGAGCTTCTGGAGATCCTCAGGGAATACGGAAAGAAGAAACAGCTGATCATCGTCACGCATTTTGATCATCCGAATGAGATCACGGAAGAGTCGAAGAGAGCAGTGCGCGCACTGATCGAGGCAGGCTGCCCGGTGCGGAACCAGGTCGTTCTTCTGAAGGGCGTCAATGACAGCCCCGAAGTACTCGCGAAGCTTCTGAAGTCTCTGACTTCGATCGGCGTCCTGCCGTACTATGTATTTCAGTGCCGCCCCGCCAAAGGCGTCCTGACGCAGTTCCAGGTTCCGATCCGCAGAGGATATGAGATCGTGGAGAGAGCGAAAGCGCTCTGTGACGGACAGTCCAAGGCGTTCCGCTACGCAATGTCCCATGTGACAGGCAAGATCGAGATCCTGGGCGCCCTCGGGGATGAGATGCTGTTTAAGTACCATCAGGCAAAGCATCCGGAAGACGCCGGAAGGATATTCACCATGAAGGTGGAGGCGGATCAGTGCTGGCTGGATGAGATCCCCGGATAACGGCTCTCCTCTGTACTGAACCGTGTCATTCTGTGACGGCAGACGCAAAATATGATATACTCCCTGTTGAAATGTATGTGCATCTGCACATCCATACGGCAGGGAGTGTATTTTATTGCATCAATAATAAAGCAGGAAGGAGCCGGGACAGTATGGGCAGGCTGGTAAGGTTTGATACAAGGGATAAGAAACCTGCTCTGTGGAACATACTGATCCTGTCGGTCATCACATTTGCCGCGGCGGTTTTGCTGATCCGGCAGGGCTCCGAAAAATGTCCACTGATGATCTGTATTCTCCTGGATGTGTATTTCCTTGTCGTGATCATCCTGCTGATCTCTGCGTTCTTTAAGCAGCTTCAGTACAATCCCTACTCCTACAATACAATCTATTATGCAGGGTTTGCCCTGTTTCTCCTTAGTGTTCTGATCACACATATCTTTCTTACCGTACGGATGATCCGCCATCCGGAGATCTATTTCGTCGCCCCCGGTCAGCAGTTTGACAATATCGCATACGTGCTGCTGGATTCCGCGAGGAATTATATGCTTCTTTCGGCCCCGTTCATACTGGTATTCTCAGTGGCACTGTGTATATCCAATATTGCCCTGATCCGCCATGAAGGAAAGCGCTTTGTCAATATCCTGGGGATCATCCTTTCCTTTCTGATGGTGGGAGGAGAGCTGTTTCTCTACCGCTTTGAATACTATGTAACCGGGTCGCTCGCACAGGTGCGGGCACACGAACTGATCGGCAATCTGTTTGCTTCCGTATACCTGTATTTCGAATGCATGCTGATCGGTGCAATGATCGCAAAGGCGATCGCGGCCCGCTATGAACCGGATCCGGACAAAGACTTCCTGATCATCCTCGGCTGCGGCATGCGGAAGGACGGAACGCCTTCGCCCATTCTCAGAGGGCGGATAGACAAGGCGCTGGATTTCCGCCGGAGGCAGCTGGAACAGACCGGTAAGGACCTGGTCTTCGTCACCTCCGGGGGACAGGGACCGGATGAAGTGGTTTCCGAAAGCGCATGCATGAAACAGTACCTGATGCAGCAGGGGATCCCGGAAGAACAGATCATCGGGGAAGACCGGTCCACAAGTACCTTTGAGAATATGAAATATTCCAAAGAGAAGATATGGGCAGAGAACCCGGACGGAAAGGTGGCTTTTTCCACGACCAACTATCATGTGTTCCGCGGCGGACTGTACGCGAGGCGTGTAAAGATGCGGGCGGTCGGTATGAGCTCCGGGACAAAATGGTATTTCTGGCCGAATGCAGCAGTCCGTGAATTCGTGGGACTTCTGACAGAGCATCGGGGCAAGCAGGCGATTATCTTCTGCGGAATGCTTGTGATCTATATCGTTTTGACACTGGTGGTGTACCGGGCATGAATATGTGCTAAACTGTAAGCGTTGATGAAGTTGACTATATTTCTCTGGACGGGAGTTTTTATCAGATGTGGAAGGTTTGTGTTAAGGTATTACTGAACCTGTATTTCGGAACGGAAGGCCGCTTGTATATTCTGACAGGTCTCCTGTGTATGATCGGCATATCCGGGATACTCAGAAAGTCCGGACTGAAGGGATTCTGGGCGTTTATCCCCTGTGCGTCCGAATATCAGCTTGCCAGGTGCGCGGGACGCGAACCGGAAGGAAGAACGCTGTCGATCGGAGTTTTCCTGCAGAGACTTCTGGCGATTTTTCAGTATCTCCCTTTCTTCATACGGGGCGTCAGCAAACTGCCTCCTGTCGTATACGATATTGTTCAGATAATCAGTATCTGCGTGAATCTGGTGGTGTTTATCTACGCCATCCGTGTATACTCAGGGCTGATCGAGGTATACAGGGTTAAGAAGCGCTGGATGTGGCTCTGGATCCTTCCTGCCCTGGAAATGATCCCCACCCTGCTCTGGGGCTTCTCTAAGAAATACCAGCCGGCCTGGAAAGTGGAAGATCTGAAAGCGGAGATGGAGCGGATGGCCTTTCACGGCAGCGCAGCTGTCATGGATGACGGGCTGACTGTGAACCTGAAGAAACGTACCGCAACGGAATTCTTCCAGAAAAAAACGCTTCTCAGGGACATCCATATGGCGATCCCGCAGGGACACATGGTACTTCTCCTGGGCGGTTCAGGCGCAGGCAAGACCACATTCCTCAATGCCGTCAACGGATATGAGAAAGCGGATGCCGAGATCCTTCTGAACGGCACCAACATGTATACGAATTACAAAAAGATGCAGCATGAAGTGGGATTTGTACCGCAGCAGGAGATGATGCGCGGCAAGGACAGGGTCCTGAATACCCTGCTTGATGCAGCGGCGCTCCGCCTTCCCAAGGACGTCCCGGCCGAGCAGCGTCGAAAACGTGTTGATGAAGTGATGGAGATCTTCGGCCTGACGCCGGTGAAAAACAATCTTGTGGAAAAGCTCTCAGGCGGTCAGAAGAAACGGCTCTCCATCGCCATTGAGTTTATCAGCAACCCGTCGCTGTTTATCCTGGACGAGCCGGATTCGGGACTGGACGGCGTTATGGCGAGGGAACTGTTCGAACAGCTGCGCACGATCGCCGATTCGGGCAGGATCGTGATGGTGATCACACACACGCCGGACCGCGTTATAGACCTGTTCGACGATGTGATCGTCCTGGCCAAAGACAGCGCGCGGACCGGCCGGCTTGCCTGGTACGGATCGATTGCGGAAGCTCGGAAGTTCTTCGGACGGGAGAAGATGGAGGAGATCGTCAAGAGCGTGAACCAGAAAGAGGAAGGCGGCGACGGACTGGCAGATGAATTTGTGATGAAATACGCGGAGGTGCAGCATGGCTGAGAACAATACGAATACAGTCCGTGAAGCCATTCAGGTGCGATACCGCGGCCGCGGCTCGCAGATATGGGTCTATTTCGGGAAGATGCTTCGGACCTTTATCTATCAGAATGACTGGAAGATGCTCCCGATGGCTGCGCTGGTCGCAGGCCTTGTAGGACTGGTCATACGCCTGAAACTGTTCATCAATATGGAAGGCACTCTGATGGGTGCTTTCGCGCTGGCCTGCGTATGCATCTGGAACGGAGGCTTCAACTCTATCCAGGTCATCTGCAGGGAGAGAGATGTGATCAAGCGGGAGCACCGTTCGGGCATGCACATTTCTTCCTACATCATTTCCCACATGATGTACCAGGCGCTGATCTGCCTGCTGCAGACGATCATAACGATCTATATTACCAGTGTGATCGGCGTTCAGTATCCGGAGAGCGGGATCTTTACAAAGTGGATGGTTGTCGACATCGGGATCTCCATGTTCCTGATCACCTATGCCTCGGACATGTTGTCACTGTGGATATCCGCATTGTCGAGGACATCGACGACTGCGATGACCATCATGCCGTTCGTGCTGATCTTCCAGCTGGTGTTTTCGGGCAGCGTGATTACTCTCCCGGAGTGGGCAGAGCCGTTCAGCATGGCAACGATCTCCTCGCCCGGCCTGAATGTGATCGCCTCGCAGGCGGACGTCAACAACCGGCCGTTTGTGACGATCTCCAATATGCTGGACCAGATGCATGATGCGAAGATACAGCACACCGTAACGCTTGGAGAAGTGCTGGAGGTCCTCCGGCTGTCGGGTGACCCGCAGATCGAATCCGTGATCGATAGCGTGAAGGCGGACCCGGAGATGCAGGAGTATCTGGGAGAAAGCGTGACCATTGATACGACAGTCGGTCAGGTCATGGAAATTGTCGGAGAGAAAGAGCTGAAGGAATACGTAGAAAAGAGCGCGTCAGAGGTAAGCTATAAAACAGAATATGAAAATACGAAGGATAACATAATAGAGTACTGGGGCAGGCTTGCGGCATTCATATTCGTATATGCGCTGCTTGCGATGATCACACTTGAGTTCATTGACAAGGACAAGCGGTGAGCCGGAGAAATAAAGCTGCAGAGCATAGACAGAGAAGGTAATGATGGAGACCCCGGAATCGGGGAAAGAATGCGGACAGGAGGGAAAGATGAAGCTGGAAGCAGACAGAATGAAGCAGAGGGAGTTTTATGAAGCGATCCTCCACTTTGAAGAGAGCGAGGAGGCTCAGGATTATTACTACGATGTCATGGCGAGCGGGACCGGGAGATTCCTCCCTGACGGCCATGAGGAAACGGTCCGGGAGAGGATCCTGAAAGCTTATGCCTTCCTGTTCTGCGAGAACAAGGTGGGATTCGGAAAAGAGGCGGATGTGGACGATGTGGCGGATACGGCGGACCGTCTCTATATCGGAAGTACAGGTTACGACCCAGAGCACTGGTACCGCATGAAGTATCATTTCCCGGTCATCGACGACGATAATTACGACAGATTTGCCGCGCTGGTCCTGGCAGATATGAATGCAGGACCGCTGCATGACGCCGCGGTGGAGCATGGGGATACCCTGGTGCTGGGCGAGCCTGATCCGCTGCACATGTCTGCGGAGCAGAGAAAGCATCAGAAGGTAAAAGGAGTGTCCCTGGCACAGGCATAGGAGGAGAAGGATGAAGATCATTGCAGTGGATGACGAAGCCGCTTCCCTGAAAAGGATATCGGCAGCTGTAAAAAAGCTCGTGCCTGACGGTGAACTGTACTGTTTTGACAGCTCGCTGTCCGCGCTTGCAAAAGCGCGCGAAGAGCAGATTGATGTCGCTTTCCTGGATATCCGTATGCCGGAACTGTCCGGTATCGACCTCGGAAGGTACCTGCGGGAACTGAACCCGTTCATGAACCTGATCTACCTTTCAAAGCATAAGGAATACGGCTGCGAGGTGATGGCGCTCCGCTCAAGCGGTTATCTCATGAAACCGGCGTCGGAGAAAGCTGTGAAAGAAGAACTGGATTCTCTGCGGTTTCCGGAAAACGGCAAGGGCCAGAAGCGGGTGTTTGCACAGACATTCGGCAATTTTGAGCTCTTTGTGGACGGAACGCCGGTGACATTCAAGTATAACCGGACGAAGGAGGTCGTCGCGGTGCTGGTAAATAACCGCGGCGCACAGACGACGAATGGTGAGATCATTGCCAATCTCTGGGAGGATGAGGGCGACCCGGAGAAAAAGACGTCGTATCTCTCAAACCTCAGGCAGGATCTGCAGAACACGCTGCACCGCCTGAAGCTCGACGGGATCATACTGAAACAGAGAGGCAGCATGGCGATCGCAAGAGACAGGATCGAGTGCGACCTGTATGAATGGCTCGAAAAGAAGAAGGAATCCCGGTATCAGTACATCGGAGACTACATGAATCAGTACAGCTGGCCGGAATACTACCGCGGCGAGCTGGATGATCTCAATTACGCGCTGTATGACGAATGATGGCAGGAGTATGAGATGGATCAGGAACAGAGGGTCTTCAGAAAAGAAACAATGGAGCGCATATCCTCTCCGGAGCAGCTGACGGATTATCTCAAAGTGGCGACTCCCGGGATCTGGGTGCTTCTTGCTTCCGTACTGTTCCTGCTCGGCGGACTGTTTGTATGGGCGTCTGTCGGAAGACTGGAGACCAGGGAAGAAGTGCGGGTGACGGTAGACGAACATACGGCCCGTGTCGTTTCTTCCGGGTCGGAGCCGCTGTCGGAAGGCATGAAGCTGACCGTTTCCGGACAGGATTTTGTGATCACGCGCATTGAAGAGGATGAGTACGGCAGGACGCTCGGCCTGGCCGAGGTACAGCTTCCGGACGGAAGCTATGACGGAACCGTTGTGACAGAGACAACCAGACCGATCGAATTTCTGTTCAGCAGCACATGATAGAACGATATGGCCAATAACTCGATCAGACCGACGCTCACGAAGGGCGTTGCAAAAGTACCTGTGATCATGCAGCTGGAGGCGCTGGAATGCGGTGCGGCAGCGCTGGCGATGATCATGGCATACTATGGAAAATGGGTTCCGCTGGAGCAGGTGCGTCTGGACTGCGGGGTCTCACGGGACGGTTCGAAAGCCCGCAATATATACCAGGCGGCAGAGCATTACGGCTTTGACGTGGAAGCCTGGCACATGGATCCGGAGAGCCTGAAGAATAAGGGAAGGTTTCCCTGTATTCTTCACTGGAACATGAATCATTTTGTCGTACTCCGCGGATTCCGGGGAAAATACGCATATCTGAACGATCCGGCAAGGGGAGAGATAAAGGTAACTCTGGAAGAGTTTGACCGGTCCTTTACCGGAGTCGTTATCATACCGGTTCCGTCGGAGCGGTTTGAGCCCGGCGGAAAACGGAAGAGTACCATTGATTTTGCGAAGAAACGACTGACCGGTGCGCGCAGCGCACTGGTATTTGTCATGCTCACGACGGCGATTTCCTATCTGTTCGGTATCGTCAATTCTGTCACATCCAGGATCTTTATGGACAGGCTGCTCAGCGGCAGGAACAGGGACTGGCTGATTCCGTTTCTCATAGTGCTGTCGGTGCTTGCAGCTATACAGCTTGCGGTGGCCTGGGCTCAGACGGTCAGCTCCCTGAAGATCAACGGAAAGATGGCCGTGGTCGGCAGCTCTTCCTATATGTGGAAGGTGCTTCACCTGCCCATGGAGTTTTTCTCACAGCGTCTGGCCGGTGACATCCAGTCAAGAACGGCGCTGAACGCGTCCATCGCGGGGACGCTCGTCAATACTCTCGCTCCGGTGGTGCTGAATACGGCCATGATGGTCTTCTACCTGGTGGTGATGCTGAGCCAGAGTGTCCTCCTGACACTGATCGGTATCGGAACGATCCTGATCAACATGGGCATGGCGGGCGTGATCTCCCGCAGACGGATCAACATCACCCGTGTACAGATGAGGGATCAGGGCAAGCTGGAAGCCGCGACGGTCACCGGAATCGATATGATCGAGACCATCAAGTCCGGCGGCGCGGAAGAGGGCTTCTTCCGGAAATGGGCAGGATATCAGGCTGCCGTGAACGTACAGACTGTGAATGCGGAAAAGACGAACCGCTATCTGGGCATGATACCGGCATTCTTCAGTACGATCGCAAACTATGCGGTACTGGTGCTCGGGGTATGGCTGGTCATGCAGGGACAGTTTTCGCTCGGCGGAGTGATGATGTTCCAGGGCTTCCTGGGCAGCTTCCTCTCTCCTGCCATGACGCTGATCGGCACCGGCCAGACCATTCAGGAGATGCGTACGCAGATGGAGCGCGTGGAGGATGTCATGGCATATCCCGAGGATGAGAACACCCGGGAATATACAGAGAAAGAGATAAAGGACAAGCAGACGGAAGGATACGGCGCAGCGGATGAGACAGTTTCGGCCCGCGCAGCATCAGATGACGGGAATCTTGAAAAACTCCGCGGCAACATTGAACTGAAGGATGTCACGTTCGGCTATTCCCGTCTGGATGCCCCGCTGATCCGGGATTTCTCACTCAGGCTCACCACCGGACAGCAGGTGGCTCTGGTCGGGGCGTCCGGCTGCGGCAAGTCGACGGTCTCCAGACTGGTTTCCGGGCTGTATCAGCCCTGGAGCGGAGAGATCCTGTTTGACGGCAGACCGAGGAGCGCCTGGCCGCGCGATGTGATCACCGGTTCGCTGGCTGTGGTCGATCAGGAGATCATCCTGTTTGCGGATACGGTAAGCGCCAATATCCGGATGTGGGACAGCTCCATTAAGGATTTCGAGATGATCCTCGCGGCGCGTGACGCGCAGATTCATGAGGACATCATACACCTCCCCGGAGGATACCAGCATAAACTGAGCGCAGGCGGCAGGGAACTGTCCGGCGGACAGCGACAGCGCCTTGAGATCGCGAGGGTGCTTGCACAGGATCCGACCATTCTGATCCTGGATGAAGCGACCAGCGCACTGGATGCACAGACGGAATATGAAGTCGTGAAAGCCATCCGGGAGCGGGGCATCACGTGCATTATAGCGGCACACCGTCTTTCTACGGTACGTGACTGCGATGAGATCATCGTCCTGGAAAAAGGGCTGGTGACAGAGAGAGGAACACACGACGAACTGATGCGGAAGGGCGGCGCTTACGCGGACCTCGTGGCGGATGAATAGTCTGGAAGGGAGGAATAGGAGTGGGCTGGTTTGACAGTCAGCTGAAAGAACGGCGGGAGGCCGATCAGAAGCTCCTGGAAGAATCCTTTTTGAAAGCTGCCGGAGCAGTGATGGGAGAATCCAGTGCCCAGCGGATGGGAGACGAACGGATCATCACACAGAATGCTGTGGATGAGATCCTGAAGTATTACCACCATCCGCCGGTTGAGGTGCCCGAAAAACCGGAGAGTCCGCAGCAGCGTCTTGATTACTGCCTCAGGGCTTACGGACTGATGCGCAGGGAAATAGAGCTGAAGGAGCACTGGTGGCGGGATTCTTTCGGACCGATCCTCGCTTACCGGAAAGAGGATGATCTTCCGGTTGCACTGATCCCGGGACCGGTAAGCGGATACCGGTATACGGATCCCGAAACCGGAAAACACAGAAAAGTAAGCAGCAGGACCGCAGGGCTGTTCTCGGAGAGAGCCCTGTGCTTCTACCGGCCTCTTCCGATGAGAAGTATCGGCATCCCGGACCTTCTGCTGTATCTGAAGCGCTGCATCACGATGAGCGATATTCTGATGGTTCTGGCGGCGTCCCTTGCTGTCCCGATGGTAGGGCTGCTGATACCGAGGATCACGAAGGCACTGACCGGACCGGTCCTCCGGAGCGGGAACACCGCGGCGCTTGCCGGGATCGCCATCTGTATCCTGTGCATTTCCATCTCTTCGCAGCTGCTCAGCAGTACCAATGAGCTGCTGATGAACCGGCTGGCGGTTAAAACCTCGATGGGGGTGGAATCCGCCATGATGATGAGGATACTGTCCCTGCCTTCCGGATTCTTCCGTGAATATCCGGCCGGTGAACTGAAGAGCCGCGCGATGTCGGTGAATCAGCTGTGTGATCTTCTCCTCGGTATGGTAATGACAGCATCACTGACCTCTATCAGTTCACTTCTGTACGTTACACAGATATTCCGCTATGCGCCTGCACTGGTGGTTCCGTCTCTTGTCATCATCCTGGTCACGGTTGTGAGCTCGATCGTCACGGTCCTGATCCAGGTGAACCTGAACCGGAGGAGGCTGGATCTGAATGCAAAAGAGTCGGGAATGTCCTACTCGCTAATTACAGGAGTATCGAAGATCAAACTGTCCGGCGCGGAGAAGCGGGTATTCGCGAGATGGCTGGATCTGTACGCGCAGGGAGCGGAACTGACCTACAATCCTCCTCTGCTGATCAAGCTCAGCAATGTGATCACTACGGCGATCAGCCTGATCTCGAATATCGTGCTATACGGGATGGCCGTCAAAAGCGGGGTTGACCAGTCTTCCTATTTTGCGTTTACCGCTGCATACGGTGCGGCGATGGGAGCCTTTCTGTCCGTTTCAAACATCGCGGTACGCGCGGCTGAGATCAGGCCGATCCTGGAGATGGCCGAGCCGTTCCTGAAGGCACAGCCGGAGCAGGCGGGCGGAAAAGAGATCGTTACTTCGATCAGCGGAGCGGTCGAAATGGATCATGTGTATTTCCGCTACAGTGAGGAGACGCCGTATGTCCTGAATGACATATCCCTGAAGATCCGTCCGGGAGAGTACGTTGCGATAGTCGGGAAAACGGGCTGCGGGAAATCCACCCTGATGCGGCTGCTTCTGGGATTCGAGAAGCCGGAGAAAGGTTCCGTTTACTATGACGGAAAGAACATTGAGACGCTGGATCCTGTCTCTCTGCGCAGAAAGATCGGTACGGTCATGCAGTCAGGCGGGCTGTTTCAGGGAGATATCTATTCCAATATCGTGATATCCGCTCCGGAGCTTACGCTGGATGACGCATGGGAAGCCGCCGAAAAGGCAGGCATAGCGGATGATATCCGCGCAATGCCCATGGGCATGCATACCCTGATCTCGGAAGGACAGGGCGGCATATCAGGCGGACAGCGCCAGCGCATCATGATCGCCAGGGCGATCGCTCCGAAGCCGAAGCTCCTGATCTTTGACGAAGCGACGTCTGCTCTCGATAACCGCACCCAGAAACAGGTGTGCGACGCACTGGACAGCATGGGATGCACCCGCATCGTCATTGCCCACAGACTCTCCACCATACGCACCTGCGACCGGATTCTGGTGCTGGACGGCGGCAGAATCACGGAAGAAGGAACCTATGAGGAACTGATGAAAAAGAACGGGTTCTTTGCGGAACTGGTGAAAAGGCAGAAAGTGCAGTCTGAACTCGTTTAGTCAAAAATCGACAAAAAAATGACAGTTCGCATTGCCTCACTCCATAGTTTCATATTACAATACTTACAGCATGTTATCTTCGGCAGGTCTGTGCGAAGGAACCTGCCGGATATGACCCGAAAACGGATATGCGACAACTAAACAAGGAGGTGTTTTTCAAAGATGGGAAAACTCAATGAAGTTGCTGAAAAACAGATTCGGGAGATCTGCGGGCGTTATAAAGATGAGAAGACGCCGCTGATGATCATCCTCAGTGACATTCAGAATGAGTACGGTTACATCCCGCTTGAGGTGCAGGAGGTTGTCTCCGAAGAGACGGGCATTCCTGTAGCCGAGATCTACGGTGTGGTAACGTTCTACTCTTTCTTCTCACTGCTCCCGAAGGGCAAATATGTCATCGGCTGCTGCCTCGGAACGGCATGCTATGTCAAGGGCGGCCAGCAGGTAATTGACAAGTTTTCCGAACTGCTCGGGATCAAACCCGGCGAGACAACCAAGGACGGACTGTTCACACTGGACGCGCTGCGCTGCATCGGTGCCTGCGGTATCGCACCCGCGGTTACGATCAATGGCAAGGTGTATCCGAAGATGTCCGCAGCTGCGGTAAAAGGTGTGGTTGACGAATACCTGAATGCCGAGAAAGCAGGTGAAACAGCATGATCAAAACAGAGACTCAGTTAAATGAAAAGATTGAAGTATGTTCCAAGTGCCTGGATGACAAGCTGGCCGGCAAGGACGGAAAGCGTCACATCGTGCTCTGCGGCGGTACCGGATGTCTTTCCAACAACTCCACCGAGATCATGCACAAATTTGAAGAGATCCTGAAGGAGAAAGGCCTGGATGAGAAGGTAACTGTCAATCAGGTTGGCTGCTTCGGATTCTGCTCCCAGGGCCCCTTTGTCAAGATCTATCCGGAAGATACCCTGTATCGTCTGGTCCATATCGAGGATGTGGAAGAGATCATCGCGAGCGACATCGAAGGCGGTGTCGTCGTAGAACGCCTCCTGTATGAAGAGCCCTCCACCGGTGAGAAGGTTTCCAAGCAGGAAGACATCAATTTCTATAAGAAGCAGCGCCGTGTCGCACTGCATGGCTGCGGCGTTATCAATCCGGAAGACATCAATGAAGCCCTCGGCATGGGTGCTTTCCAGGGACTGAAGAGAGCTCTGTCCATGGATCGTCAGGCTGTCATCGATGAAGTGCTCGCATCGGGCATCAGAGGCCGCGGCGGCGCAGGCTTCCCGACCGGACGCAAATGGCAGTTCGCATACAACTCACAGGGTGATGAGAAGTATGTGGTATGTAACGGTGACGAGGGCGACCCGGGTGCATTCATGGATCGTTCCATCCTCGAGGGCAATCCGCTCGGCGTTATCGAAGGCATGATGATCGCAGGTTATGCGATCGGCGCACAGAATGGTTATTTCTATGTACGTGCAGAGTATCCGATCGCGGTCGGACGTCTGCGTAAGGCCATCGCACAGGCCAGAGAGATCGGACTTCTCGGCGAGAACATCCTCGGTTCCGGATTCAGCTTTGACTGCCACCTGAGACTCGGCGCAGGCGCGTTTGTCTGCGGTGAAGAGACTGCTCTTCTCAACTCGATCGAGGGCAAGAGAGGCATGCCGAGACCCAGACCGCCTTTCCCGGCAGTGAAGGGTCTGTGGGGCAAGCCCACCATCATCAATAACGTTGAGACACTGGCGTGCATTCCGTTCATCCTGAGAGAAGGCGCGGAAGAGTTTGCAAAGGTCGGTACCGAGCGCTCGAAGGGCACCAAGGTGTTCGCACTCGGCGGCAAGGTCAATAATGTCGGCCTGGTCGAGGTCCCGATGGGAACGACGCTCCGCGAGCTGATCTATGATATCGGCGGCGGCATCCCGAACGGCAAGAAGTTCAAGGCGATCCAGACAGGCGGTCCGTCCGGCGGATGCCTTACGGAAGAATTCCTCGACGAGCCGATCGACTTCGATAACCTGGTAGCAAAGGGCTCCATGATGGGCTCCGGCGGTGCGATCGTCATGGACGAAGACAACTGCATGGTCGATGTCGCGAAGTTCTATATGGAATTCATCTGCGACGAGTCCTGCGGTAAGTGCTCACCCTGCCGTATCGGCACAAAGCGCATGCTTGAGATCCTGACCAGGATCACCGAGGGCAGAGGCACGATGGAAGATCTGGACGCACTGGATGAGCTGAGCAAGACCTGTAAGGCGAATTCACTCTGCGCACTCGGCCAGACAGCGTCGAACCCGATCACTTCCACCCTGACTCATTTCAGGGATGAGTATCTGGCACACATCAACGACAAGAAGTGCCCGGCTCATGTCTGCAAGAACCTGATGGAATATCATATCGATCCTGATAAATGTGTCGGCTGCGGCAGATGCGCGAAGGGATGTCCTGCAGGCTGCATCACGAAGAGTGATTACACTGCGCCCGGACACAAGCTGCCGTCCTACGTCATTGATGCAACGAAGTGCGTGAAGTGCGGTGCTTGTATCGGCACCTGCAAGCTCGGCGCCATCGAGAAGAGATAACTAAGGAGGAGAGATATGTCAACAGTAAATATCAAAATCGAGGGAATACCCTATCAGGTAGAAGCTGGATTGACGATTCTGGAAGCCGCCAAGGCCTGCGGATATGAGATCCCTTCTCTTTGTACATTCAACCACGGGGAATGCAACGTCGGCTCCTGCCGTGTCTGCCTTGTAGAGGCGACCGGTGCCAGAGGCCTGGTAGCCAGCTGCGTATACCCGGTCGCGGAAGGCATGGAGATCCGCATCTCCGGCCAGGCTGCAGTGGAAGCAAGACGCCGCAGCGTAGAGCTGCTCCTGTCCAACCACAACAAGAACTGCCAGCAGTGCGACAAGAACGGCAAGTGCGAACTGCTTCATGTGGCGAAGCTGACCGGCGCAAGGGATGGCGCGTTCGAAGGCGAACAGTCCGAGACACACCTTGATTTCCTGGCTCCGGGTCTTGTCAGAGACACTTCCAAGTGCGTGCTCTGCGGCAGATGTATCGCAAGATGCCAGAACGCTCACGGTCTTGGGATCCTCGGCTTCGAGAACAGGGGATTCCGCACCTTTGTCGGCCCGGCAGAGAACCGCAGCTTCGCGGATTCACCGTGTATCCAGTGCGGACAGTGCGTCAACGTATGTCCGACCGGCGCTCTGATGGAGCACTCCGAGATCGACAAGATCGACGCGGCATTCCGCGCAGGCAAGCATGTGATCGCACAGGCAGCTCCGGCAGTCCGTGCGGCACTCGGCGAAGAGTTCGACTATCCGGTCGGCACACCTGTGACCGGCAAGATGGCGGCTGCTATGCGCCGTCTCGGATTCGAGC
>CADCOU010000122.1 GCA_902803155.1 uncultured Lachnospiraceae bacterium
GGGATTCGAACCCATGCGCCCTTGCGGACAAACGGTTTTCAAGACCGCCTCGTTATGACCACTTCGATACCTCTCCAGAGAGATTTTTCATCTCCTCCGATTCCGTTTCTCCGAAATCAGCGCAAGAGTCATGTTAACACTCAGTCCCCAAAAAGTCAACGAAAATTTTTGATATTTTTGCCTGCGGCATCGGAACATGAACTACCTAAGAATCCTTTCATGTGGTAAAATTGCAAAAGAGTATTTACCATACTACAGAACACATTCAGGAATGGCCATTCGGAGCAGGAGAGATCATGGGCAAAATTATACTGGTGGCAGAAAGCGGAAGCGATGTGACTGCAGATCTGAGAGAACGTTATGGAATCCGCATTGTACCGATGCATGTTGTATTCGGTGACGTGACAAAAGATGACGGCACATTTCCGCCCTCGGAAGTAATCGACTACTACAGAAAAACCGGGAAGATCCCTTCTACCAGCGGGGCTATGACGCATGATTTCGCCCAGGTATTTGATGAGATCCTCGAAACGGAGCCGGATGCTTCGGTTCTTCATATCGGCTATTCGGCCGTGACCACCTGCTCCTATGACTGCGCGCGCCAGGCGGCGGAGGAACATCCGCAGATGCCGTTCGCACAGGTTGATACCGGCATGTTCTCCTACGGGCATTATTCTGTTGTGATCCGAATGGCGGAAGCGATCGAAGAACACCCGGAATGGTCGCTTGAGGATGCACGGAAAGCAGCACAGGATATGGTTGAGCACTCCTGCATGTCATTCGTGCCGGACGGTTTTGATTTCCTCAGGGCAAGCGGCAGGGTCCGCAATGCGGCTGCCCTTGTCGGTGAGCTGTTGAAGATCCATCCCCGCGTGGACCAGATCAATGGGTATCTTGTCCCTGTCAAAAAATACCGCGGCCGCATGAACCGTGTGATTCCGATGCTGATCCGCGATTTCGTACAGGACTATGAGACAGACCGTCCCGAGATCTGGTTCGGCCACACCCCGGAATTTGCTGACGAATATAAAAAGATAGCAGAAGACACGGTACGTGAGCTTGGCTTTACTGCGATTCACTGGATCGAATGCGGCTGTGTGATCACTACCCACGGCGGTACAGGCTGCTTCGGTCTGTCCGGATTCGGCAAAAACACAGCCAGGGCGCACAGCGTCAGCTGAGCATGTATCTGGCGATCTCTATATCTTCCCGCGTCGTGATCTTCAGGTTCCGGTAGGAACCTTCCACCAGCTTTACACGGGTATCCGCCATGCGTTCAACCACCATGGCGTCATCTGTCACGTCTGTGATCCCGGCTTCGATCAGCCGGCGGTATGCTCCGTATACAAGGGAAAATGAAAATACCTGGGGTGTCTGTATCTGCCATACCAGTCTGCGGTTTGGCGTACGCACCGCAAAGCCTTCTTTATCCGCAATCTTGATCGTATCCTTGACCGGCATACCGGCCACACATGCACGGTATGTTTCCGCCCCCTCAAGAGTGCGCTCCAGAACAGGCCGGTCGATCATAGGCCGCGCTCCGTCATGAATGAAAATGATCGGTTCCGGATCAGCATCATTCCTCACGCGTCCTGTTTCAGGGAGAATGCCCTCAGCGTCCCGCGCAGCCTTCAGTCCTTCCCACACCGACAGATACCTTTCCGCTCCTCCGGGTACGATCTTTTTCACCTTATCAAATCGATATTTATCGATAATATCATTTCGACAATATTCGATATCTTCAGCGGAGGTGACAAGAATGACCTCATCCACCGCGTCGAATTCCTGAAACGCTTTCAGCGACCACGCGATCACAGGCATGCCGCACAGATCCATGTACTGTTTCGGTATATCGGAATTCATCCTGTTCCCCTGTCCGGCAGACAGTACAATGGCTATATTCTTCTGATGATCCATATCTTTCATTTTCCGTCCTGGTATCAGGCCTGATACCCTGATTCTCCGCTTATTTTTCTTACGTTCTTTTTTCGTTCAGGAGCACTGTCGGCTTCCCTGCCGGCTCCATGTCACCCGAAGGAGGATCACTTCTCCCCGAGCTTCAGATTCGGCACTGCGTTCAGGCTCCAGTCAGACCGGATCCCTTTCAGATAATCATAGTAAGCGGCAGCTCCGATCATGGCCGCATTGTCCGTACACAGAACCGGACTCGGCCGGTAGAACTCCACCTTCCTGCGCCTGCAGGCTTCCTCCATGGCTGCGCGGAGTGCAGTATTGGAAGCGACACCGCCTGCGATCGCAAATTTGCGGAATCCGTATTCCTTCACTGCGTGCATGGAATGCTCAACCAGTACATCGACAACGGATTTCTGAAATGAGGCCGCTATATCCGGCATACAGATCTCTTCTCCCTTCATATGCTTTTCATTCAGATAATTCAGTACGGCGCTCTTCAGACCGCTGAAGGAAAAGTCATACTCGGAACCGCGCACCTTGCCGTGCGGAAATTCGACTGCAAGCGGATCTCCGTCCCGGGCTGCTTTGTCGATCTTCGGGCCGCCGGGATAACCCAGGCCGATCGCGCGGGCAACCTTGTCAAATGCCTCGCCTGCCGCATCGTCTGCAGTTCTGCCCAGAATCTCATATTCCCCGTAATCCCTGACCAGCACCAGGTGAGTATGTCCTCCGGATACCACAAGGCATCCGAACGGCGGTTCCAGATCCTTATGTTCTATGTAATTTGCAGAGATGTGTCCCTCGATGTGATGTACTCCGATCAGCGGAAGATTCCTCGCCCATGCGATCGCCTTCGCTTCGGCAACTCCCACAAGCAATGCGCCGACAAGTCCCGGACCGTATGTCACGCCCACGGCGTCTATCTCATCCAGGCTCATCTTCGCGCGGTCAAGCGCTTCCTGCACGACCTGATTGATTCGCTCGATGTGCTTTCTCGATGCGATCTCCGGTAC
>CADCOU010000123.1 GCA_902803155.1 uncultured Lachnospiraceae bacterium
CATGAAGACCCGGCATAAAAGGATGCAGGAGGCGGAAGGCGCGCTGCATGCTGATATGCAGGAGACCCTTGAGAATATCCGCCTGATTAAAGCGAGCGTATCCGAAAAGAGAGCGGTGGCACGCATCGGCGGTCATCAGGAATTCCTTGCAAAGGAGCAGATCCGGCAGGGAATATTCAGTTGCTGGATGAACAACAGCATGGGACTGGTGTTTGACTTCTCCTGGCTGTTCTGCATGATCTGGGGCTGCTATAATATCTATCTCGGAAAACTGACCTACGGGTCACTGGCTGCGATGATCCAGCTGATCGGCCGCATCCAGGGTCCTATTGCCAATGCAGTTAGCATTGCTTCTGAAGTTTACGGAGTGACGTCCTCCGCGGAACGTCTGCTGGAACTGACGGACCTGCCTGAGGAAGAAGAAACACAGGTCCTTCCGGACTTTGATGAGATCCGGATGGACAACATCACATTCATGTATGATGACGGTGTGGAAGAGGTCCTCCAGAGCATTAACTGGACGATCCATAAGGGGGACTTCCTGGCGCTGACAGGCATGTCCGGCGGTGGCAAGACGTCGCTGTTCCAGTTGCTGCTTGGCATCTACAAGCCGACTTCCGGCAAGTTAGATTTCTGCCTGGGAGATACTGTGGTACCGGCCTCGCGCGGGACCAGGTCGCTCTTTGCTTATGTACCGCAGGGCAATACATTGTTTTCCGGTACGCTTCGCGATAACCTGACCATGTTTACGGACGAAGCCACAGATGAGGAGATACGGCGTGCGGTGAAGGCTGCCTGTATCGACCATGTAGTGGATGATATCGGACTGGATGCAGTGCTTGGGGAGAGAGGCGTAGGTCTGTCGGAAGGACAGGCGCAGCGTGTTGCCGTGGCAAGAGCTTTACTTACCGGAGCGCCGATCTTGCTTCTGGATGAAGCAACCAGCGCATTGGATGAGAAGACGGAGGCAAAACTTCTTGCAAACATCTCCGAGATGCGCGATAAGACTTGCATCATCGTGACACACCGCAGGGCAGCCCTGGATATCTGTGATTACACGCTGCACATTGCAGATGGGAAGATGACGGAAGTATCCTCCTGATTGTATCATAGGAATAGAACGAATCTGTTTTTAGGCGGTTATACCTTGAATATACTTTGGTGGAGAGTATCAGTATGAAACAGATGTGGGATAAGACGATGGATTCCCTGAAGAAGAAACGTGAAGAAGTCAAAGCGGCCGGCGGCCTTGACCGGATCGCGAAACAGCATGCTGCCGGGAAACTGACTGCCCGGGAGCGTATGGAAGCGCTCTTTGACGATGACTCTTTTGTCGAGATCAATGACATGATCGCGTCCAGGGCGACCGATTTCGGGATGGATCAGAAAAAACGTCCCGGAGACGGAGTTGTAACCGGATACGGCTGCATACATGGAAGGCTTGCATTTGCCGCTTCGCAGGACTTTACAGTGGCAGGCGGTTCACTCGGTGAGGCGCAGGCCATGAAGATCTGCCGTGTGATGGACAAGGCGCTGGAGATGAAGGCTCCGTTTATTTCCATCAATGACAGCGGCGGTGCAAGAATCGAGGAAGGCATCGACAGCCTCTCCGGATATGCGGATATCTTCTATCGGAATACGATCGCTTCCGGTGTGATCCCGCAGATTTCTGTGATCCTTGGACCTTGTGCAGGCGGAGCCTGCTACTCGCCTGCAATCACAGACTTTATCTTCATGACAGAGAAGAACAGCCAGATGTACATCACCGGACCTGCGGTTGTGAAGTCTGTAACGGGAGAAGTGATCTCATCAGCTGATCTGGGTGGATCCTGGGTTCATAGTACCACTTCCGGAGTGGCGCATTTTACGTATCCGGAGGACCTGTCCTGCCTGAATGGTGTGAGGCAGCTCCTGGGGTATCTTCCGCAGAATAATGAAGAAACATCCATGAAGGTTGCGGGACAGGAGCGGGATGACACAGTCCGCCTGAGAGAGATCGTTCCGGATGATGCCAGGAGATCCTATGATGTCCGGAAAGTGATCCGGACATTCGTGGACGAGGACAGTTTTCTGGAGGTGCAGGCCGGTTTTGCCCGGAACATCGTGGTCGGGTTTGCGAGGCTGTCCGGGGAGACCATCGGGATCGTGGCAAACCAGAG
>CADCOU010000124.1 GCA_902803155.1 uncultured Lachnospiraceae bacterium
CAGGCCAGATCGTCGGAAGATGGGGAAACTTTTTTAACAGGGAAGCGTTCGGCGGATACACGGACAATCTGTTCGCGATGCGTCTGCCCATAGATGCGGTGCGTGCGTCGGAAGTGACGGAACAGATGCGGGAACATGCGCAGGTGATCGACGGGATCACTTATATCCAGGTCCATCCGACGTTTCTGTATGAATTATTGTGGAATCTGGCTGTACTGATCCTGCTTCTGGTGATTACGCTGAAGAAGTGGAAGAGATTTCACGGAGAGATCTTTCTGGGATATCTTCTGCTGTACGGTATCGGGAGATTCTGGATCGAAGGGCTGAGGACAGATCAGCTCAGGCTTTGGGGAACCCGGATCGCTGTTTCCCAGGTACTGGCGGCGGTACTGGCGGTATCTTCCGCAATATTGATCGTTGTTGTGAGGAAAAAATATGGCTGTAACAGATGTAGGAATTGATCTTGGGACATCAAGCATACTGGTGTATGTACGCGGAAGAGGCGTCGTCCTCAAAGAGCCGTCTATCGCGGCCTATGACAGGGATGATGATAAGATCCGTGCGATCGGCGAGGAGGCAAGGATCCTTCTGTCACGCTCAGAGGGAAACCTGACGGAGATCCATCCGCTGGAGAACGGCATCATTGCGGACTACGTTGTGACGGAGCAGATGCTGCGCGTCTTCATCCAGAAGGCGGTCGGACGTCTTTCCTTCCGGAAACCCCGTGTCTGTGTCTGTATCCCGGTCGGCCTTACGGAAGTGGAACGGCACGCCGTGGAGGACGCCGCCTATCAGGCCGGAGCCAGAGACGTGCATATGGTCGAGGAACCCATCGCCGCCGCGATCGGTGCTGGGATCGATTTCTCCCGTCCGAGCGGAAATATGATTGTCGATATCGGCGGAGGGAGCACCTCGGTCGCCATCCTGTCGATGGACGGTATCGTGGTCAGTACCCGGGTCAAGATCGGCGGAAATGATTATGATGATGCGATCATCCGGTATATCCGCAATCAGTTCGGGATCGTCATCGAGAAGGCGGCTGCGGAAGAGATCAAGATGCAGGTGGGAACGGTCTACGAACGGCCCGAAGAGAAGGTCCTGGAATTCATCGGAAGAGACATTGAGACCGGACTTCCGAAGAAAGTAAGGATCAGTTCGGAGAACTGCAGGATCGCCTGCCGCGAACTGACCGGCCGTGTCGTGGAGGCTGTCCACAGCGTGCTGGAAAAAACGCCCCCGGAACTAGCGTCGGATGTCGCTTCCCGGGGAATCGTACTGGTCGGAGGCGGAAGCCTGATCGACGGACTCGAGGAACTGCTGGAAGCCCGCACGGGCGTCAACACGGTCACCTGTGACGATCCGCTGTGTGCGGTCGCGATCGGGACCGGCCGGTTTGCAGAACTGATGCTGGATTAAAAATGGATTCTGTCAGGGGTTATGTAGAACACGTCACATACCGCAATGAGGAAAACGGGTACACCGTTCTCAGCCTTTCTGATCCGGAGAGGGAGAAGGCCGGAGAGGACAGTGTATTCACTGCAGTAGGTTCGCTTCCTGAAGTCGGCGAAGGAGAGCTGCTGCAGCTCAGCGGTTTCTGGACTACCCATTCCACATACGGAGAACAATTTAAGATCGACTCTTTCGAGATACTCCCTCCGGGTGATGCCGCCGCGATGGAGCGGTATCTGGCATCGGGCCAGATCAAAGGGATCAAGAAGGCACTCGCGCACCGGATCGTCAAGGCATTCGGCGACGATACCTTCACGATCCTGGACCAGGAGCCGGAGCGCCTCGCGGAGATCAGGGGAATCTCTCTGAAAAAGGCCAGGGAGATCGCCCAGCAGGTATTTGAGAAGCGTGACATGAGGGACGGGCTTCTGTTCCTTGCCGGCCTGAACATCCCAAATGCGCTGTCCATGCGGATCTGGCAGCAGTACGGACCGGATATCTACCGTATTGTGAAGGAGAACCCCTATAAACTTGCGGATGATGTGAAGGGAGTAGGCTTCCGGACTGCGGATGAGATCGCAAGGAAGGCAGGATTCTCGGCAGACTCCCGTTTCCGCATTTCCAGTGCGATCCTCTATATACTGGAGCTTGCATCTGCCGAGGGGAGCCTGTATCTGCCGAGGGACCTCCTGAAGATCAGGACTTCGGGCCTTCTGGGCTTTGGGAACGGGCAGGCCGCATCCTATGAAGATGATCCGGAATCCTTCTATCCGTACGACGATGCAGACTATGCGACACCGTTTTTGCTCCCGGAAGCACTCCGCGGGGCGGATGACCCCATAGAAGCTGCCCTGCTGGACCTGTCGGTTGATAAGAAAGTTATCCTGCGGAAAGAAGAAGGCGCGGAGAGAGTCTATACGACCCAGGCGTACTATACGGAACTCCGTGTCGCAAGGATGCTGAAAGAACTGAACCTGACCGTAGACAGAGATCTTGATGAGGTGAGATCCGCTGCCATTGACGCGGCGCGGGCATCCGGAAATGAACTGGATGAGAAACAGATGGACGCGGTTCTGGCAGCGGCAGGACATACCCTGCTGATCCTTACGGGCGGTCCCGGAACCGGTAAGACTACGACCATCAATACCATGATCTCCGTGTTTGAGAGACTGGGAATGTCGATCGAACTGGCAGCACCCACAGGCAGGGCGGCCAAACGTATGAAAGAGGCGACCGGCAGGGAGGCAAGGACGATCCACAGACTGCTGGAAGTCAGCGGAGACCCTGATACAGGCATCTTCTTCCATAAAGACTCCTCTGAACCGCTGGAGACGGATGTTATCATCATCGACGAGATGTCGATGGTGGACATCTACCTGTTCCAGTCACTCCTTCGGGCAATCATTCCGGGAACGCATCTGGTCATGGTCGGGGACGCCAGCCAGCTGCCGAGCGTCGGTCCGGGGAGCGTTCTGAAGGATATGATCGAATCCGGGCAGATCCATACCGTGACGCTGGACCGGATCTTCCGGCAGGCGCTCGAGAGCGATATTGTGGTCAACGCCCACAGGATCAATGCGGGGCAGTATCCTGCACTGGATAATAAGAGTCCGGACTTCTTCTTTATCAGAGAGAATGATCCGGGTACTATCATCGGAACCTGTGTGAAGCTGGTCCGGGACAACCTGCCGCGTTTCCTGAAGGTGGACAGCAGTGAGATCCAGGTCATGGCGCCCATGAAGAAGGGCGTTCTGGGGATTGCAAACCTGAACAAAATGATGCAGACTTACCTGAACCCGGAAAGTCCCGGGAAGGAAGAACACAGCAGGGGAGATACCCTGTTCCGTGAGGGTGACCGGGTCATGCAGATCCGGAACAATTACCAGATCGAATGGACTGTGCGGGGAAGACACAGTGCAGTACTTGATAACGGGCAGGGCGTGTTCAACGGGGATATGGGAATCATCCGGGAGATCAGCAGGTTTTCCGAATCGATAACCGTCGAATTCGATGAACATCGATATGTAATCTATGACTTTAACGATCTGGACCAGCTGGAACTGGCGTATGCCGTAACGATCCACAAGGCCCAGGGGAGCGAGTATCCCGCGGTAGTGATCCCGCTTCTCCGCGGACCGCGGATGCTGATGAACCGCAACCTCCTCTATACGGCGATCACCAGGGCAAAGTCACTGGTCGTGCTGATCGGTGAGCCGGCGGTCATGAATGAGATGATCGACAATGCGCAGGAGGCAAAGCGGTATACGACGCTCGCGCTGCGGCTTCAGGAAGCATACAGTCCGGGAGAATCATCTTCCGGATACAGTGCCCTGAGTGCAGCGGGTGATTCCGGAGAAGCGGAGGCAGCAGGGGGCACGGAAAGCTTCGGGTTCGAAGATTTCGATCCGGATGATCCGTTTGCCGGCTGGGACGACTGATCCGGCGAGGAATCCGGAAATGGAGAGAGTACGCGCGGCATAAAAGATGCAGCGTATAAAAAGACAGGAAAATGAAACCGGCATGTCATGCAGCTGCCTGTATGACATTATATCGATAATAATCGATGCGTTCTATCCCCCGAGATGTCCGGTCTGTGAGAAGATACTGTCAATCAGAGAAGAGATGATCTGCCCGGAATGCCTGAAGAGACTTCCCCTGGTACAGGAGCCCCGATGCATGAGATGCGGTAAACCGATAGACAGCCCGGAACAGGAATACTGTTCTGATTGTGAGGTGCATCCGCACAGATTCGAAGAAGGCCGGTCAGCTCTGCTCTATGAAAAGGGGGCAAGGAAAGCTGTCGACCGTCTGAAATTTTATAATAAGAGGGAATATATTCCGTTTTTCGGTACATGTCTTGAGAAACTGGCGAACGAATCATTTCCGCGCTGGAAACCGGACTGCCTGGTACCGATCCCCATGCATCCCTGGAAGAGGGCTGAGAGGGGATTCGACCAGGCATCCCTGCTCGCACGGGAGCTGGGGAAAAGGTGCGGGATACCCGTGAGAGAAGATCTTCTGATCCGGACCCGTTACACGGCAGCGTCCAAAAGACTTGGAAGATCACGGCGAAGAAAGAACCTGCGGGGCGTATTTGCAGTACCGGAGCATATTCGGACAGACCGTATATCGATACCCCGTTCAGTTGTGCTGATCGATGATATCTATACGACCGGAGCTACAATGGACGAAGCGGGTTTCGCCCTGCGGAGAGCGGGCGTAAAACACATCTTTTTCCTGACGGTATGTATAGGAAGAGGATTCAGCTGACTGTGATAAAACCTGATTTCTAATAATCTTATGAGAGGAGAAATAAACAATGAACAGAAAAGAAGATAGATTTGTCATAGTAAAATCAGAAGGTAATGGGCTGACTTCTGCCAACAGGCAGATAATCGTCGATAAGGAAACCGGTGTAAACTATCTTTTCTTTCACGATGGATATGCAGGTGGTTTGACAGTTTTAGTTGATGCAATGGGAAAACCGCTGGTTACACCTTATACATTCGAGTGAAACTTTACCCCAGGGGTAACATTTTTCCTGACGGTATGCATCGGAAGACGATACAGCTGACAGTGATTTTCATGGAGATTCAGGACAGGAGAACACTATGAAAAAGGAAAACAAGAAGCTTGCGCAGCAGCGTAAGGCGCAGGAGAGAGCAAAGGCAGAGCAGGCTGCAAAGATGGGAAAGGCGGTGCCGTTTCTGGTGGTTGCGGCGTTTGTGGCTGTGATCGTGATCGGGGCGATAGTCGCGGGAAAGTCCGGGAAGAAGATGACTGAGACAGAGGCAGCCACATCTGCCGAAGCTGCAGATTCAACGCAGGAAACACAGGATACCGCAGCTTCTGATTCGGGAAAAGATGCGGATTCTTCTGAGGGCATTGAATCGGATGGTTCCTATGCATCGTTTGATGCCTCCGCGCTCAAGGGCTGCTGGGACATCTCTGCGGATAAGCTGACCTATGTACAGATCAGGGTGAAGGATTACGGTACGATCACAGCGGCTCTGGATGAGACCATCGCGCCTGAAAGTGTGCAGAACTTTGTTTCACTCGCAAAGGACGGATTCTATGACGGACTGACGTTCCACCGTATCATCGAAGGGTTTATGATCCAGGGAGGCGATCCGAACGGGAACGGGACCGGCGGAAGCAAGGAGACGATCAAGGGAGAATTCACTGATAACGGTGTCGAGAATCCGATCACGCATGTCAGAGGAGCGGTCTCCATGGCACGTGCCCAGGATCCGGACAGCGCGAGTTCCCAGTTCTTCATCGTGCAGGCGGACAGTACTTTCCTGGACGGACAGTACGCGGGATTCGGGTATGTGACGGATGGTATGGATGTTGTAGATAAGATCTGTTCTGATGCGGAGCCGACTGATAACAACGGGGCGATCGCGAGAGACAGCCAGCCGGTGATCGAGTCAGTGACGGTTCTTTCCTGACGGATTTCAGATGAGTGATTCATTTTTCATCCGGAAACTGCATCCGGCATGATTGTGTGTTCAACAAAAATGATGTATATAAAAAGCAAGGCCTCCTCCGGAGTATCAGCCGGGGAGGCCGTAGTTTTGTCATGAGGTAAACATCCTCACAGAATCATGAAAGGACTCGGATATGTACAGTAATTTTGAATTCTATGCACCTACGAAGATAGTTTTTGGAAAAGGAGCGGAAGAGAACGCCGGAAGGATGGTGAAAGCATTCGGCGGAACCAGAGTCCTGATCCACTATGGGGGACAGTCCGCACTGAAGTCCGGCCTGATCGACCGGGTGAAGAAGAGCCTGGACGCCGAGGGACTGTACCATACAGAACTGGGCGGAGTCGTGCCGAATCCACACCTCGGCAAGGTGTATGAGGGGATCGAACTCGGAAGAAAGGAAGGAGTTGATTTCATTCTCGCTGTCGGCGGCGGAAGCGTGATCGATTCCTCCAAGACCATCGCGCTCGGTCTGGCGAACCCCGAAGATGATGTGTGGGATTACTATATCGGGAAGAAGACAACGAATAAGTCCTACCCGATCGGTTGTATCCTGACACTCGCTGCGGCAGGCAGTGAGATGAGCGGCGGCGCTGTCATCACCAATGAGAAGAACGGTCTGAAACGGGATTACGGTTCGGAATGCATGCGCTCGAAATTCTCTCTGCTCAATCCGGAACTGACGATGACACTGCCTGCATACCAGAC
>CADCOU010000125.1 GCA_902803155.1 uncultured Lachnospiraceae bacterium
GATATCCGCAGGGACAAGATCGGTCTGATCTTCCAGCAGTTCCACATGGTTACCTATCTGACGGCAGTGGAAAATGTGATGGTCAGTCAGTATTACCATTCCATGCCGGATGAGGAGGAAGCGCTCGAGGCATTGGGGCGTGTCGGACTCAGGGAGAGGGCGAAACATCTGCCGGGTCAGCTCTCCGGCGGAGAACAGCAGCGTGTATGCGTAGCCAGAGCCCTGATCAACCACCCGGAACTGATCCTGGCGGACGAGCCGACAGGCAATCTGGATGAAGCCAACGAAAATATCGTATTGGACCTGTTCCGTCAGCTGCATCAGGAAGGTACGACGCTGATCGTTGTGACACACGACCCGGAAGTCGCCGACGCAGCCCAGCGCACGATTGTGCTGGAGCACGGCCGTGTGGCAAGAGAAGTGATCAATGAGAACTTCGGGAAAGAGAGCGTCGGCTGATGCATGAAACTTCGTTAAAAGCAAAGAAAGGAAAAGATATGAAAAAGCAAAAATACAGCGCCGTTCCCGCGGCAGTGATCCTGATACTTGCACTTGTGGCTGCGATCGGCAGCCGGACATTTTTAGGACCGTGTGTTCACGAGGACGGCACATTCGGCGCCTGCCACTGGGCCGGACAGGCGCTTTTCGGCATTGCGCTTGTCATGGCTGCAGAAGGTCTGATCGCTGCTTTATGGAAGAATGCCGCCGTACGCGCAGGCCTGTACATCTCTATGCTGCTGACAGCCATACTCGGGATCCTGATCCCAGGTACTCTGATCAGTCTCTGCGGCATGGCGTCCATGCGGTGCAGGACAGTCATGCGCCCGTCTATGATGATCCTCTTTTCACTGATGTTCGTGGCTGCAGGGACAGGTGCTTTGTTATCGAGGGAAGGCTGATATGAACATCCGGAAACTTCCATTCACGAATCTTCTTCGAAAACCGGGGCGGACGATTGCCCTGGTTCTCCTTACCGCTCTGCTGGCATTGTCCGTGTTCGGGGGATCAGTGGTCGTGATGTCGATGCAGAGAGGCCTGAAGAGCCTTGAATCCAGGCTGGGGGCTGATATCATCGTGGTGCCGTCTTCCGCTCAGTCAAAGGTCAGCTTCAAAAACATGCTGCTTCAGGGCACGACAGGGGCCTTCTACATGAGCGGCGAGAATCTGACAAGAACACTGGAGGTTGAAGGAGTGGAGAAGGCCGCACCGCAGCTGTTTCTGGCCTCCCTGAAAGCGGACTGCTGTTCGATAAAGATCCAGGTGATCGGTATCGATCCGGAGACGGACTTCATCATTCAGCCATGGATCGAAGAAAGCTGCAGACAGGAACTGGGCGACATGGATGTAGTGGTCGGCTGCGATGTGGGAGTCGGCGCGGGTGATACCCTGAAGATCTATGAGCAGTACTGCCATGTTACCGGCAAACTGGCTCCGACAGGGACCGGACTCGACAGCGCAGTCTACTGCAATATGGATACTATGAATAAGCTGCTGAAGGCAGCGGAAGCAAAGGGTATCACTCATGACATTACCAGTGAAGACGAAGGACTGGTTTCTGCAATCTATGTGAAGGTCAGAGAAGGCTATGACATCGGAAAAGTAAACAGCGCCATCCAGGGCCATACCAGGAAAGCCAGCGCTGTACGGACAAAGAGCATGATCACGGATGTATCAGGTTCTCTGTCCGGTATCTCCAGAACCGTAACCTGGCTGACCGCTGCAATATGGATCCTGTCTCTGGTGATCCTGCTGATCGCATTTGCCATGATCGTGAATGAACGAAAGAAAGAATTTGCCCTGCTGCGGCTTCTCGGAACCTCACGCCGTCTGCTGGGATCCGTGATCCGGATCGAAACGGCAGTCTGTTCACTGGCCGGGGGAATAGCAGGGGTCATGATCGCTTCGGTGTTCCTGTTCCCGTTTACAAAACTGATCGAGAGCAGCCTGGGACTGCCTTACCTGACACCGCCTCTTCCCCGCATCCTCCTGACGGCTCTGGCAACACTGGCAGGAACCGTGATCATGGGATCCCTGGCCTCGGCCTGGGCGGCAGGACGGCTGAGCAGGGTAGATCCGGGTATCGTACTGCGCGGGAACTGAGCGAAAAATCAAAGCCTGTCCTGCATTTCCCTGCAGGGAAAATCCGGGCAGTGATAACCTTTGGAAAATATATAGAACAGGAATGGATTCAATATGTTACTGGAAGCATCTTCTGTCGAGAAATGGTATCTGAGGGGCAAGGGGTTCAGCAACCGGTTTTTTGCGGTCAACAGTACAGACCTGATACTGGAGAGCGGGAAGGTGACAGTTCTGACCGGCAGGAGCGGAAGCGGAAAAACGACGCTGATGAATATGATGGCAGGTTTACTTACTCCTGACGGGGGTAAAGTGCTGCTGGACGGAAAAGACCTGTATGCCATGGATGACAATACACTGTCCAGACTCAGGAACCGGCATTTCGGCATGATCCCGCAGGGAGCAGAGATACTGCCGGACCTGACGGTCATGGAGAATATCCTGCTCCCGATAGGAATATACCGAGACCGTTACGGAAGATCTGCCTCAGAAGCAGAAGAATGTGCCCGCGAACTGCTTGAGCAGATGGAAATCGGCGACCTCTCCGATGTTCCGGCAAAAGAACTGTCCGGGGGAGAGCGCAGACGCGTGTGTGCGGCCAGGGCCCTTGCCGGAGCACCGGAATTTGTTTTTGCGGATGAGCCGACTTCAGATCTGGACGATGACAATACAAAGATCATCCTGTCTGTACTCAGGCAGGCGACAGCTTCCGGATGTGCGGTCATGATCGTTACGCATGATCCGGAAGCGCTCGGCTATGCGGACATACACTACAGGATGGATGGCGGGAGTCTGTCTGTCCTGCCGGAAGACAATAAACCGAAAGAGGAGAAGATACATGCAATTTGACGAAATGGGAAAAATGGACGGCAAAACGCTGATGCTTCTGCCGGGGACTGCCTGTGACTATCAGACGAATTTTGCTGCAGTGCTGGATCCGCTCAGTGAGAAATATCATCTGATCTGCGTGAACTACGACGGATTTGACGGCAGTGATACGATCTTCCCGGACATGATCACTGTCACGGAGAAGATCGAGCAGTATATACTGGAACACTTTAATGGAAGGCTGGACGGGGCAATCGGATCTTCACTCGGCAGCAGCTTTGTCGGGCAGCTGATCCAGAGAAAAAACATCCATATGGATCACGGCATCTTCGGAAGTCCTGATCTCGACCAGAGCGGAAGATTCAGCGCCTGGCTGCAGTCCAAACTGGTGGTGCCGCTGCTCACCGGCTTTACAAAAAGCGAGAAGAAAAAGGCTAAATCCAAGGAGAAACTCAAAAAGTTTTTTGAGATGGACGATGCGTCAGCGGACAAGTTCGTGGACTGCTTTTCAAAATTCAACCCCGAATCTGTGAAAAACGAATACTATACAGATCTTCTTACCTGGCTGGATGAAGATATTCATGTGGAACACACGAAGGCTCATTTCATCTACGCCGCCAGGATGGGAGAAAAGTATCTGAAACGCTACCGGAAATACTTCCGTGATCCGGAGATCCGAACATTTGACATGCAGCATGAGCAGTGGCTCTTCGGCGGGGAGAAATACGCCGCACCGGTACTGAAAGCGATTGACGAGTTTATGGAGACGCCGGTCTAAGTGGGACAGGCCGTTTTGAGCCGCAGGATGTAATGTGAACTGTAACAGGTGCGGAAAGTACAGGGAGATACAGGTATGGCAAGAAAAGATTCAGAAAACCAGAAGAAGTCCATGAGCAGGATGTTTCGCGGCAAAGCAATCTTCAAACCACTGAATACCGGCCGGATCGATAAACGTGTGGCCTGTGTGCGGGAGTGGGTTGCAAACATTTTCTTTTATACGAAAAACGGAACCACGATCATGATCGACGCTGGCTATAACTATGAGCGCCTGAGGGAAAAGATGGGATGGCTGGATATAGATCCGGCATCCATTCAGCAGATTTTTATTACGCACCAGGATACAGATCACGTCGGCGCACTGGAAACGGACAGTGAGTTGCTGTTCAAAGACGCGACGGTATATATCGGGGAGATCGAGAACCGATATCTTACCGGTGAAGTCAGGAGGAAGGTGATCCATGGATTGTACAAACTTCCTCTTGTCAAAACGGATAACAGGAAGGTTCTCCTGAAAGACGGTGAAATTGTTACTGTCGGAGACATCCGGATCGAATGCATTCTGGTTCCCGGTCATACCTGGGGCCATATGGTCTATCTCATTGACGATGAATACCTGTTCACCGGCGATACGATCTGGTTTGGC
>CADCOU010000126.1 GCA_902803155.1 uncultured Lachnospiraceae bacterium
CACGCTCTGGTCATCTCTTCCGATGAAATAGTGATACAGGGTCAGATCCATGTAATAGAGCTTCTCACAATAAGGAAGCGGCTGGAACGCAAAGATATTATCCACATAGAATGTATGGTCCGGAAGCTTCAGGCCACTCTTTTCGAGAACCGAATGGCGGTAAATGATATTGTGCATCAGGATATACTGTGTCTGCTTCAGGTGCCCCATGTCATCCCAGGATATGATCCTGTTCTGCGGAAACGCGCGCCTGAACTGCATGACATTCTTACGCCACGCGCCTTGTTTGTCATAGCAGAAATTCGCGAGCAGCATGTCTACCGGAGTCTCTCTTTCCTCCAGCATCTTCAGACGCTTTATGATTTTAATGAGTGCCTTCGGCTCAACCCAGTCATCAGAATCGACCACTTTGAAATACACGCCGGAAGCATGTTCGATCCCTGTGTTCACGGCGCCGCCGTGTCCCTTGTTTTCCTGATGGATCGCACGTACGATCCCGGGATACTTTTCCTCATACTCCCTGGCCACTTCCAGCGTATTATCTTTGAGAGACCCATCGTCAATTATTAGGATCTCAATATCTTCGCCTCCCGGAAGAAGGGACTCGATACACTTGTCCATATAGGATGCGGAATTGTAACACGGTACTGCAACTGTAAGTATTTTCATGGTATCATTCTCTCCATTCATTAACCGCCGAACTTCTTCTGTCCCAGCTTTATATCCAGGTATTCCGTATATCTGGCAAACGCAGCCGGTATCGAATACTCTCTCTCCGTCATCTCCGGTTCGACTGCAGTATATCCGTCTTCCAGTCCTTCCAGATCCTCTGAGAGGATCAGGTATCCTTTCATATGCCATTCGACATGGGAAAAGATGTGCTTTGCGTCCGGCAGTGCCCTGACGCGAACCGGGCGGATCCCCATCTGTCGAGCCGCATGAAGCGCCTCGTCATCCGTGAGATGCCCGTCCAGGTTTGGAAGTTCCCACAGGCCGGCCAAAAGGCCTTTCTCCGGTCTTTTCCGGATCACGGTCCTCGTCGCGTCGCGTACTACGAGAACAGTCCTCTCTTCAACTCTTCTCGGTCTTTTCATACTGCGTACAGGTATGGAATCCAGATTCCCGGTGCAATAAGCCCGGCACATCTCTCGCAGAGGACACTCGAAACATTTCGCAGTTCCGTTCGGAAGGCAGATCAGAGCGCCAAGCTCCATCAGCGCCTGGTTGAATATCCCCGGATCCGGTTTCTCCCGGCTATTCAGCACATCCGATACCAGGTTTTCGAAATGACTGCGGACTTTCGGATCATCAATATTTTTCTCTGAACCGGTTATACGGGACAGCACCCTGAGAACATTTCCATCGACAGCCGGAACCGGGATTCCGTACGCGATCGATGCGATCGCGCCTGCCGTATAGGAACCGATCCCCGGCAAAGTCCTCAGTTTCTCCGGATCATCGGGCAGGACTCCGCCGTAACGCTCCGTAACGATCACTGCAGCCTTCTGCATATTCCTTACACGGTTATAATACCCAAGACCTTCCCACAGTTTCAGAAGTTTTTCCTCCCCGCATCGGGCAAGAGCGCCGATATCAGGCAGTTCCCGGATAAACCGATGAAAAAACGGACGCACTGTTTCAACTCTTGTCTGCTGGAGCATGATCTCGCTCACCCAGACATAATAAGGTCTTGGATCCGATCGCCATTCCATTTCCCTCTTATTCTGCAGAAACCACTTCATAAGAGGCTGCGGGATCTCAATAATCCGGTCAGTTTCACCTATTCTATCAAATCTCATGATTAATTCAAGACTGCAGCAGACTGTACACCACTCCCCGGTACAGTATCGTATCATATCCGTGATCTGCAGGGAATGCCCAAACAAAAAACAGCCGGCACCAGATGATGCCAGCTGCACTTTGTCTGAAAATCAGAAGTTCAGTTTACTCTTTTTACAGAACCGCCTTCAAGAAGATATCCATCCACAAGAATCTTCTCAATCAGGGTAGTCTTCGGACTCTCGATCAGAGATGTCAGCTGTTCAGCTGCTTTCTTGCCGATCTGCCTGGTGTCCTGCCTGAGTGTCGTCAGTTTCGGAAACAGTGCCTGCGACATTGCGATCCCGTCAAATCCGACCACTGAGACGTCATCCGGTATTTTGAGTCCCATCTCCTGTACAGCGCTGTATCCGCCGACAGCAGAGAAATCATCCGGCATAAAAACACACGTCGGAGGATCCGGAAGCGACAGCAATTCTTTCATTTTTACTTCTGTCATCTCCCCGTCACGATATCTGGAAGCCTTGATATAACTGTCAGGGACATTGATTCCATGCTCTTCAAGTGTCCTGTGAAAACTTGAGAGCCTGTCTCTGGTAACGGAATTGTTGTCTCCGTGAATGTATGCAATCTTGCGATGCCCCTTACCGACTACATAATCGACAAGATCCTTCATCCCTTTTACATTATCAGAAACAACAGCGATCCTCCCGTCAAACAGGTAATCGATCGTGACGACCGGGAGCGATGAACGCACCAGTTCAAGAACCTCCGGAGTAGCAAAATCAATATTTGCGATCACTACACCGTCCAGTCCCCTGTACCTGCAGTGCTCATAATAGCTCATCCTGCGGTTGGCGACCATATTCATGGAAGTGAAAGTGATGTCATATCCTTTCGACTCGGCTGTAACCTTGAAGCTGTCGAGAATTGCGGCAAAATAGTCATGGGTAAGCCCGCTGTTCAGGTTGTCAACAAACAGGATGCCAAGATCATACGAACGGTTTGTCTTCAATGCGCGTGCGGAAGAATTCGGAAAATAGCCCATCTCTTTCGCAACGGCCTGGATCTCTTCTCTCTTTGCCTTGCCTATGTCACTGTACCCGTTCAGAGCTTTGCTGACCGTAGCCACCGAAACATTGCATCTCTTCGCTATATCCCTCATTGAGATCATACTGTGACTCCCTTCATGCGAAACTGTTTCGCGGCTGTTTATCCGCATACATAAATGCAGAAAACGTTTTCGTTGCTTTATTATAGGCTGTTTTTTTCATTTGCGCAACCGGTTATTCTTCGAACTGTAATAATATGTTTCATGCTCTCTGAACCATCTTTTCTGCCATACATAGTCGTTTGTAACAGTTTTTGATGCTTATTTTTGTATATAATCACCAGATATGGATAAACGAAATCGTTTGCTTTTCTGCATTTTTCAAGTTATACTTCAAGTAGAAATCAACTTAAACGTTTTCCTAAAATAATCCATAGTATTTACTCATAAAGGAGAATGCAAATGAAGTACGGTTATTTTGATGACGCTGCAAGGGAGTATGTCATCACGACCCCCAAAACACCGCTTCCGTGGATCAATTACCTCGGCTGCAACGACTTTTTCTCGATCGTTTCCAACACATGCGGCGGTTACAGTTTTTATAAGGATGCAAAGATGCTCCGTATCACGCGCTACCGCTACAACAATGTTCCCTATGATTCAAATGGCAAGTACTATTATATTGCAGACGACGGCTGTGTCTGGAATCCGGGCTGGCAGCCCACACAGACGGAACTGGATTCTTATGAATGCCGGCACGGCATCGGCTATACAAGGTTCCGTTCTTCCAAGAACGGCCTGTCCGCAGATCTCTTAAACTTTGTTCCGCTGAGCGATACCTGCGAGATCAACTGTCTTACAGTGAAAAACGAAAGCGGTCGTGATAAGTCGTTCAAGGTCTATTCCTATGTCGAATTCTGCCTGTGGAATGCGCTGGATGACATGACCAACTACCAGAGGAATCTCTCGACCGGCGAAGTAGAAGTGATCGGTTCGACGATCTATCACAAAACCGAGTACAGAGAGCGCAGAAATCATTATTCTTATTTCTCCGTAAATGAGAAGGCAGCTGCCTTTGATACTTCCAGAGACGCATTTATCGGCACCTACCGCCCTGCTTCCAGTCCGGAAGCGATTGAAAACGGAGGATGTACCAATTCCGTTGCAAGCGGCTGGTATCCGATCGCGGCTCATGAACTGGATGTGACGCTTGCTCCCGGTGAGGAGAAGACTTTTGTATTCGTGCTCGGCTATGCGGAAAACCCGGCCGATCAGAAATGGGAATCCCCGAATGTCATCAACAAGGCTCCCGCGAATGCTCTTCTCGCAAAATATCAGAACAGGGAAGACGTTGAGAAAGCTTTTGCCGAGCTGAATGATTACTGGACTGCCCTTCTCTCCGGATACAGAGTCAGCAGCGCTGACGAGAAGGTGAACCGGATGGTCAATATCTGGAACCAGTACCAGTGTATGGTCACCTTCAACATGTCCCGCTCGACCTCTTATTACGAATCAGGTATCGGCAGAGGCATGGGATTCCGTGATTCCAACCAGGATCTGCTCGGTTTCGTCCATCTGATTCCGGAAAAAGCACGCGAAAGGATCATTGACATCGCCTCCACGCAGTTCCCGGACGGCTCCGCGTACCACCAGTACCAGCCGCTCACCAAGAGAGGCAATTCGGACATCGGTTCCGGTTTCAATGACGATCCGCTCTGGCTGATCGCAGGTACGGCCGCGTACATCAAGGAATCCGGAGATTTCTCCATCCTCGACGAGCAGGTCCCCTTCGACAACGATGACTCCACGAGGGTTCCGCTGTTCGAGCATCTGACAAGATCCTTCGATTATATCGTTTCCCATAAGGGACCGCACGGCCTTCCGCTGATAGGGCGTGCTGACTGGAACGACTGCCTGAACCTGAACTGCTTCTCGGATACGCCCGGTGAATCCTTCCAGACAAGCGGACCGAGCGAAGGACCGGTTGCAGAGTCCGTCTTCATCGCCGGCATGTTTGTGAAGTACGGGGAAGAATATCGTCAGCTATGCCTGCACCGCGGACTCACCGAGAAGGCTGCTGAAGCCGAAAAAGAAGTGAAGGCCATGTACGATGCAGCACTGACTGCCGGCTGGGACGGAGAATGGTTCGTACGCGCATACGATGCAAACGGAGACAAGCTCGGTTCTCACGAGTGTGAGGAAGGAAAGATCTTCATCGAGCCGCAGGGCTTCTGCGTACTCGCAGGCATCGGCGTAAAAGAAGGGAAAGCACAGCAGGCACTCGCATCTGTTGAGAAGTACCTGGATACAAAATACGGCATCATGATCCTGCAGCCCTGCTACACACATTACTATCTCAATCTGGGTGAGATCTCCTCCTATCCGCCCGGATATAAAGAGAACGGCGGAATCTTCTGCCATAACAATCCATGGGTATCGATCGCAGAGACCGTCTGCGGACACGGCGACAGGGCATTTGAGATCTACAAAAAGACCTGCCCGGCCTATATCGAAGAGATTTCTGAGATTCACTGCACAGAGCCGTATGTATACAGCCAGATGGTTGCAGGCAGGGATGCGAAATTCTTCGGACAGGGCAAGAACAGCTGGCTGACCGGAACCGCGGCCTGGACGTTTGTAAACATCTCCCAGTTCATCCTCGGCATCCAGCCGGATTACGACGGGCTGAAGATCGATCCCTGCGTGCCGGCAGAATTCGGCGACTATACCATCGACCGCAAGTTCCGCGGCGCCATGTACCATGTTGAGATCCGGAACCCGGAGAAAAAACAGAAGGGCATCCGCGAGCTGACCGTCAACGGAAATAAGATCGAAGGAAACGTGATTCCGTTCGAGGAAGGCGTGAAAGAATATAACGTGGTCGCTGTGATGTAAAACTGACTGTTATCCTATCATCAGCAATGAAAGAAAATTGCCCCTTCGCAAATTCGAATTGTTTGCGTAAGGGGCAATTTTTTACTGTCGTCTACAGAATCTGATTATTATATATATCGTTCAACCGCGCGTTTCAATATCCGCGATCATGTCGACTCTCGTCTGATGGCGTCCGCCCAGGAACTCTGCGTTCAGCCATTCCGATACGATCATCTTGGCAAGCTCTTCTCCTACCACCCTGGCTCCGAAGCAGAGTACGTTGGAATTGTTGTGCTGACGGGAAAGCTTCGCGCTGTACGGCTCACTGCAGCAGCACGCACGGATGCCCTTTACCTTATTGCAGGCAATGGAGATCCCAACGCCGGTCCCGCAGATCGCGATTCCGAGATCCGCTTCTCCGCCGATAACCTTCCGGCTGACCTTCTCGCCCCATTCCGGATAGTGGCTGCTCTCTGTTGAAAAGGTTCCCACCTCATCCACTTCGTATCCGAGTTCTTTCAGATATGCACTGATCACTTCTCTCATGTGAACTGCACTGTGGTCATTTCCGATCGCGATCTTCATAGTTTACTCCTTTCGCCTTCCGGCAAACTGTCCTGACTGCTGTCCTGCCTGTAGTATACATCCGCTTTATGATTTTTGTCGAGAGGAAAATGATTATATTTTGATGATTTATGATTATTTGTGCCAACTGTTACATGTTGCCCTGCCTGTGTTCCTTCTTTTGTTCCGACTTTTCACTTGCGCGCCATGTCTGCAAGCTTCTTCATCTCCGCAGCGCTGGCGCGTACTGCGTCGGTGATCCGGGCGCCCCCCAGGATCCTTGCCAGTTCATCGATCTGCTCACTCTCCGTGAGCTCCCTCACATGGGTATGCGTCCTGCCATTCTCCACTGCCTTCTCGATCACGAAATGATGGTCTGCCATGGAAGCGATCTGCGCAAGATGGGTGATCGCTATCACCTGGCAGCTTTCAGAGAGCTGAGCCATCTTTTCTGAGACCTTCTGCGCCGTACGGCCGCTGATCCCGGTGTCGATTTCGTCAAAAATCAGAGATTCCATGGATTCTTTCCGTGCCATGATCGTCTTAATCCCAAGCATGATGCGGGACAGTTCACCTCCGGACGCCACATTCTGAAGCGGACGGACAGGAGAACCCGGGTTGGTCGAAATCAGGAAGGTAACTGCATCTTTCCCGTTTGCTGTCGGTTCATTCAGTTCTTCAAATGACACTTCGAACCGGACATCCAGGAAGTTCAGCTCTTCCAGGGAGCGGATGATCTGTTCCCGCAGCTGTGAGGCAGACTTTTTCCGGATCTCCGTTATAATCCCGCATTGTCTCTCCAGGTCTTCCCTGCTCTCCTTCTGTTTCTTCTTCAGACCTTCCACATATGCATCGTAATCTGTCAGACGATCCAGCGTCTCCTGCTGCTGGTCCCGGTACCGGAGCACATCAGCGATTGTCCTTCCGTATTTGGATTTCAGGCGGTTGATCAGATCCAGACGATCTCCTGTCTCGCGGAATTCTTCCTCATCATAGGTGAAGTCATCCAGATACCCGGTCAGGGAGCGTGTAAAATCGCCGCACAGGTCTTCGATCTGTACGAGCATATCGCTCAGCTCTCCCAGTTCCCCATCCAGGTCCGCAATCTGGGCAAGTCTCCCTGAGGCTCTGGAGACGGACATGCCCGCTCCCGTATCGGAATCGGTCAGGTCTGATACTTCAGAAAGTACCTCCCGGATCCTCTGCGCGTGAGACAGCCTTCTGAACTGTGTCTCAAGCTGCTCATCCTCTCCTTCCGTGAGCGCCGCGTCATCGATCTCTCCGATCTCAAAACTCAGGAAATCAATCTGTTTGAGCCTGTCCTTCTCGTCCAGCAGAGCCGTCTTCAGTTCGCCGGAAGCATCCGACCACCTGCGGTATGCATCCGCACAGGCTATTTTGGGCTCCTGAAGCTCTTTCTCCGCAAAACTGTCCACAAGCGCCAGATGATACTTCGGATACAATAATGTCTGGTGCTCGTGCTGACCGTGGATATCGATCAGAAGCGATGCGATCTCCCGCACCAGTGCGATCGTGACAACTTCCCCGTTGATTCTGCTGACGCTTCTCCCGTTCCGATAGCTTCTGGAAATACAGACCATCCCGCAAAGATCAGGGAGGTCAGACTCTTCCAGCTTTTTTCTGACCTTCTCCGAGTTTGTCTCGAATGTCAGCTCCACAAACGCATGATCCGCTTCCTCCGCAGCAAAG
>CADCOU010000127.1 GCA_902803155.1 uncultured Lachnospiraceae bacterium
CTTTTCGGATCAGCGGGTCTGAAACTCTCCTGTCGACCTGAAACTTCAGTGTCGGCATCACACTCAGCACCAGTAAAGTCGTGGAAGACGGATAGGAGGCTTCCAGTCTCCCTTCTATCAGAACAGGTCTGTAATTGATCGGGATCATTTCAAATATCAGGTAACAAAATATGACCACCACATAATACACACCCAGCAGAATGATATCCGGATCAACCCTGCGCAGGCTCCGCCTCTTTATCAGCTGTATGAAGCCCAATCCTCCAAAGCACAGGCAGATAATTACAGGAACCAGTCCCAGCCAGTCCGTGATCGTATAGATCGTCATGTGCACGCCGGTCAGCTGATGAAACCATACATTGAAGGAGGCAAACCCGATCTTTGTCCCGTTTGGCCCCGCAGCCTGCACATCGACACATTGGATTAATACAGTCCAGAGAGCAAATGCACTTATAAGTCCGGCTCCTGTAAACAGATATCTTTTTTCTCTCATGTCCTTTTCGTTTTCTCCTGTTGTATTACCTTTCGGCAGCCTGAAAGTAACAAAAGACCATAAAAAAGAAAAGAAGCTCTCCGTCACATCCATGATACGATTCGTATCATTCCTGCAGACAGAGGCTTTTTCCGTCTTTTATTTATCCGATATCCTGATGCTCCGTCGCTGTCCCGGTGATATCTATAATGATCTCTGCGTTCACCGCTTTTTCCAGCGTCTTGTAAACCTGGATAATTTCCGGCCGTGCCATGATCACAATGCTTGTTGCCTCCCAGATTGCGACCCAGCCGACGATCGAGAGTATCTCTGTTCTGACACTGCTCGACCTGGCTGACAGATACAGCCATATTGAAAGAATGATGGCACCAAAAACACCAAGGCATATCTCCTTCACGGTCAGTTTCTTCAATTCATACCTGATGTTATCCTGCTCCGTGGTGTAATGCTCAACGATACTCTTTTTTACTTTTTCTTCGTTCACCGGTGTATCGCTGATAATGTGGATAATATAGTTCTCCTTTAGTGATCTGTTCTTGTCCAGATAATTGCGGGCAATATACTGCGTCACGTCTTCCGAAAGCAGTTCCTGCTTCGGATCCAGTGACGAATACAGGTCCGATTCTTCGTGAATTTTCATTTCAATTTCCCGTGTAACCATATCATTTCAGCCTTTCTGTTGTGAATAAGCCAGTCAGCCGGAATCATTTCAGAAAACAGTTTAATCTATTTATCCTTCCCATATCATCAGTTCATCAATGACCGGAAGCAGGTTTGTCTTCGCATCCTCTATGCTGGCTCGAAGGACACTTTCATCGAGGTCCCTGGCAAAGTAAGGCGCAAGCGCAACTTTTAGTTTTGAAAATCCGGCAATCCTGCGGTTGATCCGTTCGATCTCTTTTGTATCCTTTCCGGAAAAGTATCCGTCAAGAAGGGCGTTCCACAGCCTGGTGATCATCTGCGCGGGCATTCCCGTGAACCTGCTCGCAAATGCGGGATCCAGTTTCAGCAGGTTCACCTGGGCTGCCGCTGTTGCCAGGAAATCGAAAACGGGATGTCCGACGCTCATGCTGCCCATGTCGATCAATATCAGTTCACCGTCGATCAGCATGATGTTCTTCGGGTGGAAGTCGCCGTGGATCAGTGTTGCCCGGTCAGGAACAGACCTGACCAGCATGCGGAGTTTCTCCTGTTCTTCCCGGGTATACTCACTGCTGCAGAAGTCAATGGCCTCCTCATAGATCGCTTTGGAAGAATCGAAAGTTCCGATGTTGCCTTCGGTCTGATGTATCTCTTTATAAAGCGATATATAAGCCTCTGCATAGCGGTCGAAATGCGTCTCGTCTTCCCGCATCACATCCGCGAGGCTCTTTGAATTGATCATCTCATATACGATTCCATAACAGTCTCCGGTCCGGACTACATCATAGGAGATCGCTGTCGGAAGCCCCCTCACCAGTGCAGCCTGCGACTTTTTTCTCTCCTTCTCAACATCAGCAAGATCCACCTCCGGGCGGAACACCTTGATGACTGTTTCCGGGTCCAGGCGGTAAACGACTCCGTTTGCCCCCCTTCCTATGATCTCACACCCGTCAACCGATACCTCACGCATCTTCTGCGAAATATCGATAATGGTTTCAAACCCGGTCATACGGAATATATCCATTACTTCA
>CADCOU010000128.1 GCA_902803155.1 uncultured Lachnospiraceae bacterium
GATTCCGCGGACGATCTGTCTGCACTGATCCGCTTTCGCGTCTCCTTCTTTTATCATAGCTGCTATGACCCCGGCGATCTGATCAAACTCGTCCTCTTTCAGTCCTCTGGTCGTCGCCGCAGGAGTACCGAGGCGGAGGCCGCTGGTCACGATCACGCTCTGCGGATCTCTCGGAATCGTATTCTTGTTGGCTGTGATGCCGATCGCATCCAGAGCTGCCTCTACCTCAGCTCCGGTCTTTCCGGTCGATCTCAGGTCAACCAGCATGAGATGATTGTCCGTTCCGCCGGTTACGATATCAATCCCTCTCTTCATCAGTCCGTCTGCTAGGACCTTCGCATTGCGGACGATCTGCTCGCAGTATTCTCTGAATTCAGGCTGCATCGCTTCTTTGAAGCAGACTGCCTTGGCTGCGATCACATGCTCCAGGGGGCCGCCCTGGATGCCGGGGAAAACCGCGCGGTTCAGCCGGTGTTCCATGCCGAACTCTTCCGTGGACAGGATCATGCCGCCCCGCGGTCCGCGAAGAGTCTTGTGAGTCGTCGTTGTCGCAACATGTGCATAGGGGAACGGACTCGGGTGGACTCCGGTCGCAACCAGTCCCGCAATATGGGCAATATCCGCCATCAGATAAGCTCCGACCTTGTCGGCGATCTCGCGGAATCTCTTAAAATCGATCGTCCTTCCGTAAGCGCTCGCACCGCAGATGATGAGCTTCGGCCGGCATTTCTTTGCAAGCCACTCTACCTCGTCATAATCGATAAAGCCCTTTTCGGTGACTCCGTAAGGTACGATGTTAAAGTATTTTCCGGAGAAATTGACGGGGCTTCCGTGTGAGAGGTGTCCGCCCTCGGAGAGATTCATCCCCATAAACGTATCGCCCCGCTCAAGCAGCGCGAATTCCACAGCCATGTTTGCCTGCGCCCCGGAATGCGGCTGGACATTTGCCCATGTGCATCCAAAGAGTGCCTTGGCCCTGTCGCGTGCAATATTCTCGACTTCATCCACAATGCCGCATCCGCCGTAAAAACGGTGTGCCGGAAGACCTTCTGCATACTTATTTGTGAGCGGGCTGCCCATCGCAGCCATGACTGCGTGCGAAACCCAGTTCTCGGAAGCGATCAGTTCAATATGGCTGTTCTGCCTCGCGACCTCAGCTTCGATGAGTTCTGCAATCTGCGGATCTTCCTGCCTGACATCTTCTATTGAATACATATAAACGAATCTCCTTTGCTGCGCGCCTCAATTAATACGCCCCCGCAATAATAGCGGAGCATCCTTAAAAAGTCAATCGCGGAAGCAGGACGGTCCGCACCGGTTGCAGCAGGACTGTCTCACTCCGGCTGCAGCGGTACGGTCTCACACCGGCTTTTTCAGCCGGATACTGCATGCACGGCGACCGCCGCCAGATTTGCCCCGACATGGCAGCAGACAGGGCTCAGAATAGAATGGTCCTTGTTCATGAGATACTGGAACAGTAACCCCATCGGAAATGCGTACAGAAACTGGATCACATTTCCATGCCAGAGGCCGAACAGGGCGGACGCGATGAAGGCGGATGCCATTTCCGGAAGTGCCTTCCGGAGCAGTGTATACAGGATTCCTCTGAACAGTACCTCTTCCATCACAGGGCCGGCAAAACCGTAGAGTACGACCTGGGCGGGCAGACTGACAGCGAAAAGATCCTCCAGCGGGCGGACTGAAAAGACCCGGTCCGGATGCAGCAGATAAGAGATGCCGCCCCAGGCAAGAGACAGCACCGCTCCAAGCAGAAAGATTTTCAGATAATGGTTCCGTTCTGAACGCTTCATGATCTCCGCAATCTATCCTCCCGGGAAACTATACCACGGAAACAGGCTGCGGTACACCCGGAAGAAACATGCAGATACGGGAGCGGCGGGCGGATATTGGTAATTACGGAATTGTTCAGAGAAAACTGCAGAAAAACTGTGTGCTGTTTGTGTGATCAAGTGTATGCTACTCTTCAGACATGAAAAAAAACAGTAACAGACCGGATGAAAAACCGAAGCATTCGGGAAGGAAAAAATCGAACCAGAATCGAAACACAGCACTTTGAAAGAAAAGGAGAATTAACATGAAGAAAATATTTACGGCAGCTATAGCTGCAGCGGCAGCAGCAATGATGATCTC
The DNA here is from genome assembly GCA_902803155.1 of uncultured Lachnospiraceae bacterium. GTDB lineage: Bacteria > Bacillota > Clostridia > Lachnospirales > Lachnospiraceae > Porcincola. The sequence continues at coordinate 2,152 of CADCOU010000128.1, forward strand.
TGCAGGAGTTTACGCAGAAAACGCTGAAAAGGTAGACGCAAACGGACTCGTAGTCGAGATCCCGGCAGAATTCAAAGACCTGCTCACAATCCAGACAGAAGATCTTGATCCGGATACGTTCATCTCCGTATCGGAAACAGCTTCAATCGAAGCCTCGAAGGCAAACGGAGAAGACTACGACGGAGCCGGCTGGCTGTTCAGCATCAGCCGTGTCCCGGAAAACGAAATGGATCAGATGCGCTGCAACGACATGTCCGGCATGGAGGTCTTTGCCGAGGACGATGATTTCTACTATGTCTTCAACCATCCGACAGATGTCCGCATGGTAAGAGGATCGAACGAGGAAATGACCAAAGATATGGATCAGTGGACCCAGCTGAATGAGTGGGCATCTGCAAATGTCCGCGACAGCATCCTGGCAGACAACCCGCAGCTCGATCTGGAGACATTCAGCAACACGAACCTGGACATGTATCTCTGCAGAGCAGCGTTCGCCGGTGATATTCAGTACGAAGTCCGCTCCCTGGAATTCGGCGGGGAAGCAAAGGACATGACCGGTCTGACCGACATCGACGCGATCGAGGAACTTGCTAATGATGCTTACTATGAGATCGCAGACGACGCGGAAGAACCAGCCGGAGAGTATATCGTACTCGCATTCCCTGAAGATGATGTCCGCTACGATTTCTTCAATGCGCCGGGATATGAGAATCTCATCCGCGAAGTGAGAACGATTGACGATGAAGAATATGTCACCATGTACAGAGCGACCTTTGATGATCCGGAAGACACTGCGGGCGGCATCATGCAGGAATGGGTTCATGAGATCCTGAACGGAGATGTCGACGACTGATAACGGCGATAACGGCAGACGGCTTACACGGCACGTAATAAATCTGATACAGACTGCGGCAGCAGACATAAGCCCCGGGGACTCCCGGGGCTTTTTCAGCGTATTGTGCCTGTGCAGTGAACATTGTCCGATGTTACGGATATTACACTTTCAGTGAATCCGTATTTACACCAAATGCGTGAAGCTTTATCTCAAGTGTAGTAAGTTCATTTTCCAGAACCTTATTCAAAACTCCTTCAGGCTGCGCGCTCTTTATACGCCACAGCATGGCAAACTGATCTATCGCAGTTGAAACTGCTTCGAAACTGTTCATTTCTTCCTCCATTGTCACTGCCCCCTTTCGGGCTCAGTATATCATGCTTTCCGGTTTCTTTATAGTGGAATGCCGGTTTCATACCCTTCCCCGTCTTCTGGATCTCTGTACAATCAGACACAGAAGCAGAACCGGCAGCACAGTACCTGCCACCGCAATCAGGAGGTTCCTCCGGCGGCTTCCCTGCAGTTCTCCGGCGCTGACCTGTGATTCATAAGCAGACAACCCTCCTGCTTCAGCTCCTGCGGCAAGATCTTTTCTCAGTATCTGACGCAGTTCTTCCGGATTCACTTCTCCGTCGGCAGCATAGTTCTCTGCTGCTTTACGCAGCTGCTCTGTCAGGGTCCGTATCCATCCGCGGATCAGGACCAGCTGCCTGGCAGTCAGCCTCTTCACGGGCGGTGCCGGGCTGTCTGCGCCGCTCTTCATGCTGACCAGAAATGTCATCTCAGGTGTCCAGTATGTATTTCCCGCGCAGTCTGCCGCCCGGATCTGAAGCGTCTGCCAGCTGTCCTTCTCATCCATGGGAAGCTTCATGATCCCGCCCGTCCGGGTGAGTTCTTCTGCGTTCAGCATCCGAAACAGCTTTCCGTCCCGATAGATCTCCGCCCCCGACAATGCAAGGTTATCTCTGATCTCCAGAACAGCGGTCAGTTTCTCCGTCCGGTACCGTCCCCCATCACGGATTCCTGTAATCAGGCACTGCGGCGCGGTCCGGTCGACTGCAAAACGGACCGGGATCCCCTGCGCTGCGCTGTCAGAAGAATTGCCCGCTGCGTCCGTGGTAAGGAGCATCACCTCATATCTGCCGTCCTCTTCAAACGTATCCTCCGACACCGTATAGGTATACCGGTTCCCTTTTTTGCCTCTTTTCTCTTTCACGGACAGGTTCCCGTCTCCCGGCACGAGTTCCCTGAACGATGAACCATTTCGCAGAAACACCCGCGCATTCGGAACTGCGTCCAGATTCGTCTCTATGAAGCTAACGGCAAAGGGCCGGCTGTGATAATAGGACAAGAGTTCCTGTGCAGTCTGCTTTCCGAGGCGGTATGCGGAGCCGAAGCGGTTAACGGAAAAGGTAACGGTCCGGATACTCTCATTTCCTGCAAGGTCACATGCACTGACCTCAAGCGTATAGACTGCGTCCGCCTCTTTCCGGTACGCGAAATCCGCAAAACATACCTCACATCCGGTGCTGCCGTTACTGAGAAGTGTCATCTCCGGAACAAGCCCGCCCCAGGATGCCGTCATGACTGCTTTCATGGACCCGGACCTGTACATGGCGTCATATACATCGGCGGTGACGATCACCGCACCCGCATTTGCACTCCCGTCCTCTATACCCTGTATCCGGATGGAAGGTGCCGTACGGTCGATCACGATACAGGGACTCCGGTTCAGGCTGCGGTTGCCGACTCCATCCGTCACTTCGCACTCGATCCGGTATATCCCTTCTTCTGTCAGCGTTATATTTCCGGACTGTCCGGTCTCCCTCCATGGTCCTGCCATCATTTCTCCTGCCGGATCACCTGCCCCGGTCTGAAGGTTCTCTGCAGTCAGCCTCGTCTTCAGGATTCTGCAGCGTACGCTGCGTATACCGCTCAGATCGTCTCCGGATAC
>CADCOU010000129.1 GCA_902803155.1 uncultured Lachnospiraceae bacterium
AGCCTGGACAGATTATGAAAAAAGGGAGTCGCTCTTTGTCGGCAGGAACCGGAATTTCGATCTGTATTACAGATTCTGGGAACATCGAACCTATTGAACACGAAGCGATCTTCTGATCGCAGAACCCATAGGGAGGTCTCGTCATTTGGAAAGAGACGCGATTGCATCTTTGCAGGAGGGATCCGCAAAAAAATATGAAGTCGGGTTGCTGATGGGAGTTTTCGATCTGTTTCATATCGGGCATCTCAATCTGATCCGCCGCGCGAAACGTGAATGCAGGTTTCTTCGGATCGGGGTCCTTTCCGATGAGTTGACATATACGTTCAAGTCCCGTTATCCCGTGATCCCGCAGAACGAACGGATGGAGATTCTTTCCGCTCTTCGTGATGTGGATGAAGTCATCCTTCTCGAGAAGAAGGAGGATGTCTATCGTGTGAACGAATGGAAAAAAAGACCGTTTGACGCTTTTTTCTCGGGAGATGATTACAGGGACAATGAAGACTGGAAAAAGGAAAAAACGGAATTGAAAAAGCTCGGCGCGGATATGGTCTTCTTTGAGTATACAAAGGAAAGAAGCTCTACCATGATCAGAGAGATGATCCGTGATACACACACGAAATGATGGGACGGAGGGCATGTGTTCCTGCCACTCTGGCGTTTGTTTTTTATATCGACTATGGAGAGATGGGTGCCTATGTGTAAAGTTTCAGTGATCATTCCGGTTTACAATGTCGAAAAATACCTTCCCGACTGTCTGAACAGCGTGCTCGGCCAGACGCTGACGGATCTGGAGGTCATCTGTATCGACGACCATTCGCCCGATCGATGCGGGGAGATCCTTGATGAATACGCTTCAAGGGACGGCAGGGTGTTCGTGCTCCATCTTCCCGAGAATCACAGACAGGGATATGGCCGGAACCGGGGCCTTGAACGTGCGGCAGGCCAATATGTGTATTTTCTGGATTCCGACGATATGATAGAGCCGGAGGCACTGGAGGAGCTGACGGTACTGGCGGACAGAGAAAGACTTGACGCCGTTTTCTTTGACAGCAGAAATATCTTTGAAAGCGACGATCTGAAATCGATTTATATGCCGCCTGCTTCGCCGCGAAAGGGGATTTACCGGGATGAAGTATACTCGGGGAAGGATCTTCTGGATGATTTTCTCCGTCAGAATGAGTGGACCTGCTACCCGCAGCGGATTTTCTGGCGGAGAGCTTTCCTGCAGAATGAAGGGATACGATATCCGGAAGGTTCCGAGCATGAAGACGAATACTTTGCCTTTGCTGGGATCCTGGCGGCGGAGCGGGCAAGGTATGTCCGGAAACAATATTTCATTCTTCGAACGAGGGCCAACTCTGTCATGACGAGTGGCCATGCGCCGAAAAACTTTCACGGATATCTGATGAATTATTATTATATGAACCGGTTCGTCGCAGAGAGGGGCATTTCTTCCTACGGCGCGCGTAAGAATATTGCGAGGATGCTTGAACGGATCCAGACGCTGTATAAGGAACTGAAGGATGATCCCGAACTGGCCGGAGTATTCGTCAGGGATCCGGACCGGTTGCTGTTCGGCTGCTTCATATCCTGTTTTGATTCGCAGGAGATCAACAACACCATCGATCAGGTCGTGCTTGAGAGGATCCGGAAGCACTCTGTTGTCTATATATTCGGCGCAAAGCTTACCGGCATCAGATTTTGCGAGAAGCTTGAAAGAACAGGCGATATCCTGATAGGCGACTTTCTGGTAAAAGACAAGCAGGACGCGCCTGAGATCGTTATGGGTCGCAGGGTATACGAACTTGATGAAGCTGTTCTTCCCAAAGATGCGATCGTTGTCGTGGCCACAAAACAGATTTTCTGGGAAGAGACGCGCAGCATGCTGGAGGAAAGGAATATTCCATGTGTTTTCCACAGAATGATTTGAGCGAGTCGGAGTATATTCTCGGATGCTTCGAAGAACGCTTCTGCAGTTTTAAAGGCCGCAGGATCCTGCTGTGCCCGGGCAGGCACATGCAGGAGATCATGCAGCAATTTGATGACCGATTCCATTTTCTGCGTGTTACCGAGTCCGAAGGGATTGCAATCCCGTCGGATACCGAAATGGTGATCGTTACCGACTGGAAAAGGATGACCGGACCGGAGTATGAACGGATCCGTTCATATTGTGAGGATCACGCGATCCCGCTGTTCGATCCCCTCGGTATCGACCTTATCAGCACCCAACGTGAGCTGGATGGGGAAGGATATCTGACGATCGCGCAATGGAAGGATCTTCTTTCGGATTACGATGCGGTCTCCCTGTCGATCCCGTGGACGGTGGCGGATCATGATCGCATTCAAAACAGATGGGTCCTCAGGCACAGGTTCCTGATCCTTTACAGGTGGTTAATAGAACACGGAAAGGATGTCTTCTTTCTCTGGTCAAAGGAGGAAGAGATCATACCGCTTTCTGAAGCGGGGATCCCTACTGACGGCCGTTTGATCAAAAAGCGTTGCGGGGATGTATGGGGCTACAGCAGGATCGCGCAGGAATGCAGAGGCAGGAAGACGATCCATATTGGAGTGGATCTTGTAACGGATGGGATCATACCGCGGGAATACGGATTGCATTCGAGGCGAATTCGTTATTTTTCCTTTAAAAACAGCGTTTCCACTTCCGGAAGAGAGAAGGATTCCTTCCGGGCGGATAAGGATCTTCTGAAAAAGGAGATCGACAGGCATGACGTGATCTCTTTTGACATCTTTGATACCCTGCTGAAAAGGACGGTCCTTTATCCCAAGGATGTTTTTGAGATGATGGAAGAACGAACAGGACTTCGAGGGTTCGCGGAAAGGCGATATGAGATCCAGACCACATGCTTCCATTATTCATTCGACGAGATCTACGAAAGATTAAAGCAGGTATGCGGATACGATGAACGCCTCATCGAGACGCTCATGGCGATGGAACTGGAGCTCGAATCGGAGATCATCCTGCCCCGTGAAAGCATGGTAGAAATGTACCGATATGCCAGAGAACATCAAAAAATCATCGTTCTGGTCAGCGATATGTATTTGAGTCCCTCGTATATTGAGGGCCTGCTTGCGGAAAACGGCATCACAGGATATATGGAGATCTTGATTTCCTGCAGGTTCGGGAAGCTGAAGCATGAGGGGCTGTTCGAGGAGCTGGTGCCTTACAGAAAGGATGGCGCTTCCATCCTTCATATCGGGGACAATTTTTACTCGGACATCGTGAGCGCGAAATCGTCAGGGCTGGACTCGTTTTATGTTCCGTCCGCGTTGGACCTAGCGATCGGGAATGGATATGAAGCCATCGTGAAGAGGTGCGGATCCCTGACGGACAGAATGATCCTCGGGCTTGGGATCGCATTGGGGTTCGATGATCCGTTCAGGGAGGACACGGATGCCTTGATCGCGAATATGATCATCGCTCCGCTCGTTATGGGCTACCTGATATGGGTGAAGGAGGAGATGACGAAAAACTCCTTTGATCTTTTCCTGCTCTCCTCCCGCGACGGAAAGATCCTGCAGAACGGATATGAATCGTTGCGTCGGAGAACGAACGGGATGCCTCCGGGAAAATACTTCTATATGAACAGACACGCCGCCTTTTTGACCATAATGGATGATTATGAACGGGCGAAGCGATTTGTCAACTTTTCAAAATATGACCAGGATCCGCCGGGGATGCTCCTGAATCAGTTTTGCATTCCAAAGGACCATCTGCTTCCTTTCCACGGCGAGCCAGCGGCAGAGTATTGCCGTATGCATGAAAAACAGATCCATGAGTCGGCAGAGCATTTCAGAAGCTGTTACAGGAAGTATCTGAAGCTTTCGGGGATCAGCGGGAAAAAGTGCGCGGTCATGGACTTTGTTTCCGCGGGCAGCAGCCAGTCAATGCTTGAGAGACACGTATCGGACAGGATGGAAGGGTATTATGTGGGTGCTCCGGAATACATATCCACATCCGCACGAAACATACATTACTATTTTGATCATGATCTTTTCGATTATGATACGGAGATGAAGATAGAGGTTTATTTTACTTCGATGGAACCTGCGCTAGATCATATCGATGAGCATGGCAGACCTGTTTTCGCCGAGGAGACACGATCGAACCGGACGATGGAACGGATCAGCGATCTCCATAGGCGGGTTGACAGGTTCATCGACTTCTATCTGGACCATCTGTATGATAGGAACGGTCATCCTGACAGAGAAATGCTCTTTGAACTCTGCCGGACGATCAATCTGTATGATACGGACGAATTCTTTTTTGACGATTTTTCAGGCAGGGAGATCGCTAAAAAAACAATGATTTAACCGACAGACCGCATCTGAGAAGGTGCATATATTCAGTGTTGCCATGTTCCCGCGCTGTTCGTGTCCCAAAGCGACGGGAAGTATCGGATTGGTATGGTCGTGCGCGGGAATACAGAAGAAGGCGTTCTTCATTCCCCGATCCTGTTCCGATCCTGAAATGCGATGCCGAACAATTCCGCGAATGCTCCCTTTGGAGGGATTGCGATCCCCGATCTTCATCTCCCAGAAGAAGCAGAGTATCTCCGGGATGGATCCCGAAGATTCCCCGGGCCTGCTTCGGGATCACGATCTGTCCCTTTTCTCCGACGGTCGCAGTCCACGCGTATTTCCCTTCCGGTCCGTTCATCACTTGCCCTCCGAAGTGTGATTTGTTTAGCAAACAATACTTTATGGCTTTGGATATGTCAACGGTGACAGGGGAAACGGCAGGGGCCGTTCAGGTCTTTCGGCATTATGTTCATCATTCATGGCGGACAAAAACGGCAGGCACCCGAGGAAGTGCCTGCCGCGTCAATACGATTCAGTTCATTCCGTATGAGAAGAAGTATTATTCCCACTCAACAGGACTTAACTGATTCTGTTTAGGAATTATTGTTCGTCCTGTTCGCAGTTTCTTTGATTGTTTGATAGATCCATATTATCCGGCCTATCACCCCTCCTGTTATCATTTTGTTATCAGCGCTGATAACAACGGACAGGGCTGATGTGGATAATCACTAACCTATTACACTTGCTTGAACACTGTTCTTCCAGATTGATGTGCTTTTTGTCGTTACGGAAGGCAAACCGTTTATTGCTGGATTCTGTGCAGAATGGAAATGTATTTCCGCTTTTGTATTGCTCTGCCGATTGGATTGGACAGAATACCGGCTGCAATACCAATGATCCACACATATTTCCAGCTGAAAAGAAATCCAATCAGATTGATGGCGGCGATGATAATCGCCCAGTATATAAAGTGAAATCTCACTGTCGATTTATTCAGCTCGCCGATAACATCTATTCCATTCGAGGAATGCGGTGCGTTCTCGATAAACTCCGCGGCCCCCGCAGCACCTGTGCAGGAACGAAAATCCATACTGCACGCTTCGGCGGCCTTTCCATAAGCGGAGTTGCTCAGAACTTCCTGTACGGCAGCCCGGATACCATCAACTGAATCGTCATTTAAAACCGTACCTGCGCCAATCTCCGCAACCCTTCTCGCTACCGCTTTCTGTTCGCTGGTCTGAGGGTAGAGCACCATCGGAGTCGCCATATACAGGCTCTCGGAAACGCTGTTCATACCGCAGTGCGTAATAAAAGCATCTGCCCTGGAGAGAATGTCAAGCTGATTGACGTATGGATACACCTGGATGTTGGTGGGCAGTGCGCCCAAAGCCTCGCGGTCTATCGCGTTCCCACAGGAAATGACGACATCGACATGCTGATCTTGCAGTGCTTCTATACATTTTGCGTAAAAATCCGGCCTGTCGTTGATAACGGTTCCCATGGAAATATAAAGGAGCGGACGTTCCTTCGTCTTATTTGGAACGGCCTTTGAAAACACAGAGGGCCCTATAAATGCGTAGTGATCTGAAAAACTATCTGCAAAGGGCTGAAAGCGCCGTGAAGTGTAGACGATGCTGTCTGTCTGATTATCGCTCTGTATCAGCGACAGGGCACCTTTCACATGGTAGCCGTAGGGCTCAAGTTTTTTCAGTTCCTTTGACACTCTCGGCAACCCGAGGATCATATCTGCCAACTCTCCGGGCGTATTTTTCATGTACTGTGAGGATAGCTGATTAAAGGCAAACGTACTGGTGGAAACCACCATAGGCACATGATGTTTCCACGCGTTCAGTTTGCCCCAGAAGCAAACGGAATCCGTATATACAACGTCAGGCCGGAAGGTCTTAAACTCTTCATCAAGAAAGCCGTCCATACTGAGTGTGATCCGGATATCCTGTACCGTCATTTCTGTAGTGGATACAGTCTTCAGTCCCGCTTTTTCCTGCTCCGAAAGTTCCGGCAGATACGCATCGCAGGATATAAACTCTGCGCCTGTTGCATGGATCTTCTCTTCAAATTCGTTGAACGAATAGAATCTGACTGTATTTCCTCGCTTCACCAGTTCAGCAGCAACCGGGAGCATGGGATTTGTATGACCGTGTGCAGGAATACAGAAAAATGCAACCTTTTTCATGTCTTGTCACCCTCCTGATCCCGAAATGCGATCCCGAACCATTCTGCAAACGCTTCTTTCGGGGGAATGGCGATCCCTCGCTTTTCATCGCCAAGAAGAAGCAGGGTGTCTCCTGCCTTGATCCCAAAGATTTCCCTTGCCTGTTTCGGTATTACGATTTGTCCTTTTTCTCCGACGGTAGCCGTCCATGTATATTTTCCCTCTGGCGCACTCATCGCTCCACCTCCAAAAGTATGATTTGTATAACTAATTACACTCCGCTCTTATAAGTCTGTCAATGGTTTTTAGAAGAAACGACGGGGATTGCTCCCCGCCGCCAAACCGTTATCATTTCGTTATCAACGCTGATAACAGAAAGCAGCAGGCACTCCGAAGAATGCCTGCTGCTTAAAGCTATTCAGGATAACTTAGCACATTTCAAGATAAAATGTACCTCATTCCCACTCGATCGTTGCCGTCGGTTTGGGACTCAGATCATAGAGTACACGACAGACGCCGGGTACTTCAGACATGATCCTGGCGGTGATCTTTTTCAGCAGGCTCCAATCCAGCTCGGGGATCGTTGCCGACATGGCATCCACCGTATTGACCGCGCGGAGAATGACGGGCCAGTCATATCTGCGGACACCGTTCTGTACGCCGGTGGAACGAAAATCCGGTATGACCGCAAAATACTGCCATACCTTTCCGGAGAGCCCGTTGTTGTCGAATTCCTCACGCAGGATGGCGTCTGCTTCGCGGAGCGCCTCAAGACGATCCCGTGTGATTGCGCCAAGGCACCGGACGCCGAGGCCGGGGCCGGGGAAGGGCTGGCGATAAACCATCCTGTCGGGGAGACCGAGGGTCTTGCCGACCATCCGGACTTCGTCCTTGAATAGGAGCTTCACGGGTTCGACAAGTTCGAACTGCAGGTCCGCTGGAAGACCGCCCACATTGTGATGCGCCTTTACGCCGTCGCTTTCGAGAATATCGGGGTAGATGGTGCCCTGCCCGAGGAACCGGATCCCCTGCAGCTTGCGGGCTTCCTCCTCAAAGACCCGGATGAATTCCGCTCCGATGATCTTTCGCTTGGTTTCCGGATCCTCTACGCCTGCGAGCTTATCGAGAAATCGATCGGTCGCGTCCACATAGATCAGATTTGCGTTCATCTGATTGCGGAATACTTCGATGACCTGTTCGGGCTCTCCCTTGCGAAGAAGGCCGTGGTTGACGTGTACGCAAACGAGGTGATCCCCGATCGCACGGATCAGAAGCGCGGCGACAACGGAGGAATCGACTCCTCCGGAGAGGGCGAGAATGACCTTTCCGTCTCCGACCTGCTTCCGGATCTCGGCGACCTGTTCATCGATGAAGGCCTGCGCGAGGGAAGGGGTCGTAATCCGCTGCATGGTTTCGGGTCGGATGATCTTTTCCATTCTGTTTACCTCCAATGTACAATAAGCGAGTTGCGCTGATCCTTCAGCATTTATTGCTTTCTGAACCGGAAGCCGTTTTCATCCGCACCGTCTATGATCGCAAGTGACATGAGATCATACCCCTCCGCACGGATCCTGGCTCCACCGGGCTGAAAGCCTTTTTCGACTGCTACCCCGATGCCGACGCACTCGGCCCCGGCCTGTTCAACCAGTTCAATGAGCCCTCGAAGAGCTTCGCCGTTCGCGAGAAAATCATCGATAATGAGAATCCTGTCGCCGGCTTTCATCCATTCCTTTGAAAGGAGCAGGGTCACTTTCTTTTTATACGTATAGGAGTAGATCTCGCTTTGATAAAGCCCGCCTTCGATGTTGTCGGATTTCGCCTTTTTCGCGAAAAGCATAGGAACATGGTATTCCTCTGCGCAAATGGTCGCAAGAGCGATCCCGGATGCTTCGACTGTCAGCACAGCGGTCAGGCCGGTCAGGTCAAAGTGCTTGCCGAACTCCTTTGCCATGGCCCGCAGGAGCGACGTATCTACGCGATGGTTGAGAAAGCCGTCGATCTTGACGATATTTCCGGGCAGGATCTTTCCCTCGTTACGGATCCGTTCTTCCAGCAATTGCATCTGAACCCTTTATCCTCCTAGTGAAAGCATAAAAACATAAACGTATTATGAATCAATCCATCGAAATGCGCAACAAAAAAAGAAAAGGCAGTATGCAAAACATACTGCCCGTAAGAATCAATGGGAATCAGTTGAGAGCATCCTTGAACGCCTTGCCGGCCTTGAAAGCGGGGGCGACGGAAGCGGGAATCTCGATCTCCTTGTTGGTAGCGGGGTTATGGCCCTTGCGAGCGGCGCGCTTCTTGGCCTCGAACGTGCCAAAGCCAACGATGGAAACCTTCTCATCGTTCTTAAGAGCGCACTCGATCGTTTCAACATAGGAAGTGAGAACCTTCTCAACGTCCTTCTTTTTCATTTCACAGTTTTCGGCGATCTTTGCGATCAGCTCA
>CADCOU010000130.1 GCA_902803155.1 uncultured Lachnospiraceae bacterium
ATTTTCTCCACAACGGTGGTGCCGACCGGCACGAGCCCGGCACTGCGCGGCCTTTATGCCTCCAATGAAGAAGCCGAATTGGCTCCTACAGACGGCGTAGACTTTATTGTTCCTCTTGTGAAAAAAGCTGATGAACTGGGTGTTAGGGTGATGCTGGGCACCGCTGCTACCGAACTGATCCTGGAGGATGGCGAAGTGGAGGGAGTTAAAGCGTCTTCCGATACTGTCAATTACACAATCGAGGCTGACTCTGTGGTGATCGCAACCGGCGGTTATGATCACAACAAGGATATGATCAGTCAGTACTCTCCGGAAGCGGAAGGTTTCTTCTCCCTGGCTTCTCCCGGCAACAAGGGCGACGGTGTGATAATGGCTCAGTCTGCAGGAGCTGCCGCAAACTTTACAGGCGGCGTCATCGGCTTTAAGATGATCGATATCTCCACTCACTACATCGAGGGAGCAAATCTCCTTGGATGGACAGGTCAGCTTGGCGTTACCAATGAAGGCCTGCGCTTCGGTGATGAGAATTCTGATTATCCGATCTTCTGTACACTGCTGATCAACGCACTGAAAGCAGGAGCAGAGAAATTCTATCTGATCATTGACAGCAGCAATGAAATGTATGCCGGTCTGGCGGAGCTTGCTGTGGCCAAGAACAAAGGGGTCAAAGCGGAAACCCTTGATGAACTGGCAGAAGCTGCAGGAATCAATGCTGAAAACCTCAACGCGACTGTGGAAACCTATAACGGTCACGCAGAGGCAGGCGAGGCAGATGAATTCGGCAAAACAGGGCTTGTGGCTGTAACTGCTGCTCCCTTCTATGCCGTAGAGATCAAGCCCGCTATTCTGGGAACCCTGGGCGGTATCCTGATCAATGAAGATTCCGCAGTCGTCAATGAAGAAGGCGCGGCTATCCCGAACCTGTACGCAGCAGGTGAAGTCGCCAACAGTGCTTTCTTCTACAAAGAATATCCGGCTTCCGGTTCTTCCATCTCAACCTGCGCTACCTTCGGCATCATCGCCGGCCGTAATGCAGCAGCTAATGCAGAGGAGGATTGATCTGTCTTCCGTGAGCGGAATTATCAGATTGATCGGAGAACATATTTTCTAATGCATCATCAGAACAGAGGGGCATCCACCGAGGTGCCCTTTCTTTTTGTGCTTCACAAGAGCGACAGCGGAAGCTGCAAAGTCAGGGCGGGAGGCAGCGCAGCACCCCGGCCTGAACGGTTTCGACCTGTTCGGAGCACAGGTAAAAGCGTGTAGGGAAGCCGGGGCCGATCTGTGGTCATGTTATGATTGAAATCAACAAACACTAAATGAGATTGTTCACAGTGCCTCAAACCATTGGATCGCCCTTTTCGTCCATCCGGCCATGCACATTCCGGAACCATCGGCAAACCCATGTCCTCCCTCGGGCCCGATCTCCAGCTTACAGGGGATATGTTTCTCCTGCAAAGCAGCAGCAAGAAGCTTCGAGTTTTCAGGGTTAACCAGTTCATCCTGTGCCGCAAGGAAGATGGCCGAGGGCGGAAAACCTTCCACATGGTCAAGAATCTCATATTCTTTTGCAGCCGCCTCTTCCAGTGAACAGCCATAAAGGCGGACACAGGAAGCCAGATCCGGTTCCCCATAGCGAATATCTTTCCGAAGGGTCACAACCGGATAAACCGGGAAAGATGCCTGGGGTTTCGGAATGCCATACGCCGGATATCCCATGTTCGTATTCCAAAGACAGATCAGGTATCCGCCGGCAGAGAAGCCGCAGGTGATATAATTCCCGCCTTTCACATGGAAATGGTCTTCCTTCTCCCGGATCAGTTTCAGAGCGCGGGCAAAGTCCTCCATATCTTTCTCCAGGAGCTTTTCATCGCATTCCACCTGGTAGGTTAAGATGAATACATGATATCCCAGGCGGTTGAATGCTCCTGCGATCGGCCACCCTTCTGTCAGGTTCCACACATTTACAAATCCGCCTCCGGGAACCAGAAGAATAAAGGGCCGTTTATCCGCTTCCGGCAGATCCGATGGAAACCAGACCAGGCTGACTCCTTTTCTCGCTTCGTTTTCTGCACATTCTTCCTCACTGTACAGAGGGTAATACCAGTCTCCTGTATCGGCTGCCTTATAGAGCCGCTCTATTCCGCTGCCTATCTCCCCGCTGAAAAGCTGTTCTGCTTTCAGGTCTGCCAGAGACATGTTCCATACCGGTTCTGCTTCCAGATCCCTGTTTCGAATTGCATCTTTCGCGACCTGTTTGATACGATGGTCGCTTAACAGACTTCCCAAAGCCGCATTTTCATATGCCATACCGATTTCCTCCGTATTTTTTCTCGTGGAACCAATTCTATCATTTCCTGCCTGCCCCTTTGAATACTTCAGGATGATTTCTTCTCCAGACTACTTTAAAGTTCCAATCATATTTATAATCTTAGCATACAACTATATGCTTTTCTACATCCTGAGCCAATGAAGGAAGCACTGTGCCTGGTGCCTGGATATGCTTACCATATGACCTATGTGCTGAAAAATGCCAACCTTCAGGGCATATTCTCCCTGCTGTTTGTCTCCAGGATTTATCCTGTGACGGTTCTGTGACAGATCCTATGCTATGATCATCTCAACAAAACAAAAACAGCTCACGGATGGTGAGAGGCAAACAGAACAGACCGCACAAAGCGGAACCAAAAGAAAAGGAGAAAAAGAAAATGATGAACATGATCAAAAGAAATCCGGCAGTCGCAGCAGTATTTTATTTCGTTCTTACCTGGGCAGGGTTCCCGGTCACAGCCCTGGCAATCAGTCAGTTGAGAGGGATCTCTTTTGCTGAAGCAGTAAGCCTGCCTCACGTAATCTTGATCTTCTCTGTCGGTTCCGTAGTTTCCGCAATTCAAATGTTTTATAAAACAAAATATATGCACAGGTAAGACAAAAACCTGTCAGAGAATGCAAGGAACCCCTGGAAAGCCTGATTACAGGCATTTCAGGGGTTCCTTACTGTCATTATTCACTTACTGTCATTGTTCACTTACTGACACTTTTCAGATACTTTTTCAGTAACCGCTTCATGATTTACGACGGCGTTTCCTGCGAAGTATGAGGAAAAGGATCAGTACGATCACAGCCAGGCTGGCAGTCATCAGTCCAATGAACAGCGCGATCGGTGTTTCATCGCCGGTCTTCACTTTCCCGGACGAATGATCGATATTGGTGATTCCGCTCCGTCCGGAACTTGACACACTGCTGCCGGAACTGTTTCCGCCCGAATTCGTCGTGCCGTTTGATCCGCCGATATTGATGGTGGAACTCGAAGAAGATCTGCGGCTGTCGGAACTGTTGTCGGTAGAAGAATTCCTGTTTTTGTTGCTGTTCGAATCATCGGCATTGTCCGGTTTTTTCTCCGTCTCCGGGGTTTTCTCCGTCTCCGGATCATCCTTGGGAATGTCGGTAATTCTGGTGTGCACCTTCAGCGTATCGTCCTCCCTCTCCTCACTGACAATTGCTGCCGACCAGCTGTAGCCATCGACTGTCTCCTGGTTCAGTGTGTACTCAAGGATCTGACGATTTGCCTTTGTTCCGCTGTAGATCGGTACCGCATCGAATTCATACAGCCATTTTCCGGAACTATTGGGCGTTACCGTGCGCTGCTGCACAACGGATTTGCCCTGATACAGTCTGACAATGGCGCTTTCCGGTCGTTTTCCTTCCGCGTCATCCGAATCCTCCCAGATGATCTCGCCGTCGATCTTCATGTACTGCTCGTCTTCATCCGGATCACCCGGAACGTCGCTGCCGGCCTCCGGCACATGCGTGTAGGTGATGGTAAATCCGTTGACCGTTGAAGTATAATCGTTAACCGGACTTCCTGTCACGGTGTAGAGGATCTCTCTCTTTTCAGCCTCAGAATTCTGGATATCTTCCGTATCAGAAGCAAGTTTCGCTCTGACACCTGTTCCGGAACCGTTCTGCGCGCCTGCAGCAAGCCTGCTGTCACTGTACAGTACAGCCTCCTTCGCCGCGCCATCAGCAAAACCTCTCATTACAGCGAATTCAGCCATCACTCTCCCGGTCGGTCTCACTATGTAATAGCCGGCTCCCGTTGCATCAGGAACAGCTGCATAGCGGTCAAGATCCGTGAAGCTGAAGATCCAGTTTCCGGAAGCATCCGGCGTCACGGTCGTCGAGCCGGCCACCGCACCGTCCGCCATCAGGTAGACCGTAACGCTGTTCGGACGGATACCGTCCTTATTGTTCTGGTCGTTCCAGATGACCTGTCCGGTGACACTGGTCTTCCCGTTTCCGCCCGGTGTCGGATCGCCGCCCGGAGTGGGATCCCCTCCCGGAACCGGCGGCACGCTTTTACCGGCATAGCTGTTGATCACCGTGACGTCTGCCTTGCCGTCCTTATCGAAAAGAACCTCGGCATTGTGGCTGCCGCGTACTGCGCCGGCATAGAATGCCTCGTAGCGGTTCGGCACAGCTTCTTCAACCAGATAGGTCACTTCCTTGCCGCCCACGCTCTTGGGCAGGCCGGTAAAGGTGGCCGTCCAGTCATTTCCGCTGCTTAAGTAAGCCACACGTCCGGGTACCACGGCGGTGTCCGCCTTCAGAGCGATCAGAACGCTGCCGGGCCGCATCTGCGCCGCGTCATCGTTGTCCGCCCACTCTTTATGGACAGTCACTTCCACAGTCTCGCCCGTATCCGGATCCGGATTGCCCGGGTCATCCGGGTTGTCCGGGTTGGTATTGGTATGGCGGTTGGTTATCGTGAAGCCCTGTTTCGCGCTTCCGGCAACCGTCGCCGTATACCCTTCCACGTCTTCTTCGACAATCTCGAACACAGCGGCGCTTCCGTCCGTATTGGTCCGGTCGACGCCGGAGAAGATCGTGCTCCAGCCGTTCTCCCTGTTCAGGAGCGTACTGCCGACCACCTCGCCGTCCGAAAGCAGGCTGATCCTGA
>CADCOU010000131.1 GCA_902803155.1 uncultured Lachnospiraceae bacterium
CAAAGGAGCGTAATCCTGCCTCACCACGAAGATACCCTGATCCGCATATCCAGCCAGGTTAGATGCATCTGCCAGAATACTGCTGGGTGGGGTGTCTACAATAATATAGGCCGCCAGGGTACGGCAGATCTGGAACATGGTCTCAGTCTCCGATGCTTCAAACAGGCTCTGCAGGGATTCCACGGTATGTCCTGCAGGCAGGATCAGAAGCCCAGACTGTTCATCCTGCAGCAGAATATCTTTGATTACACATTTTCCTCGGATCAGGTCCGTGATTCCTTTATCCACAGTCGGAAGTCCCAGTGTCTGCAAGACAGAGGAATTACGAAGATCCATATCCACCAGGAGCGTTTTGACACCCTTGGATGCCATGGACAGCGCAAGATTTGCCGCTATGGTACTCTTGCCCTCACCTGCGATTGCGCTCGATACAAGGAAGATAGAAGAACCATCCTCTGCATGGCGCCTCTCAGCTCGGGTGCGAAGCATACGGATAGATTCTTTGAAGCCGTAAGACACTCTTTTGCTGTCGATGCGGATCGCACTGCTGCCTTTCCGCCCTCGGAGGCGCACCTTCGGAATACTTCCCAGACACTTAACATTCAGATGCTGGCGAAAATCCTCCTCCGTACGGATCGTCTTTTTTACCATCGAGAAGAATACGAAAACAGCGATAAACAGGGCTGCAATCACTCCGATCCCGATCAGAGCATTCTTCTTGGGTTCCTGTCCATTGATTGGTGTAGTGGGTATACCACTGGAATTCATCAGACTCAGGCTGGTATCTCCGATAATATCTTTGGCGACCGTTGGATAATTCCTTACGACTGACTGCAGAATATCATAGGCAAGCTGCGGTCGGGCTGCAGTTACAGTGATGGTAAAGGCATTGGTCTCCTGTACACTGGTTGCCCGGATTGTTCCGGGAACGCCTCCGGTTTTCAGGTCTTTAGCAATCATGCGCTGCATGACATCATTTGAGATGACATACGGAAATGCCAGGATGATCTGCTGAAGGGCAGCACGATTGTAATTCGAGGAATTGTAATTAACAGAATAGGAAGGTGTTACAATGTAAGTCTCAGATGCCTGATACAGGGGTGTATAGTTTCTACGAACCTGAAAGTAGCATACACTTGCAGTCAGGCTTGCAAGCAGGAGAAACAGCGTAATATGACGTGCGAACCCGCTCAGCACATCTTCAATGATCGCTGCAATATTCCTCTGCCCACCTTCATTTATGGGCTCTGCCTGTGAAATTGTGCGTGCCTGTGCACTCATTTACTTTCCTCTCTTCCGCTGCTCTGCGTACCGTCCGTAATAGCGTCCGTAGTATTTCCCGTAACCTCTGCCATATCGGTACCCATAATCGGAACCGTACTGATATCCTCCCAGGCTCTCTCCGATATCTCCGTAGGAGTCATTCAACACACATCCGATCGGTTGTGCGTGGCTGTCCCTCAAACTGTCCAGCGCCTCCAGGATAGCCGGCACCGGAACCTGGTGTTCGCGGATCACCATCAGGGATGCATCCGCAACTCCTGCGATGACTTCCGCGTCAGCCACGGACTGCATCGGCGGTGTATCGATCAAGATATAATCAAACCGCCCTTTCAGGTATTCCAGCAAAACTTTCAAACGTTCTCCTGACAGAAGTTCTGTAGATCTGCTGTATTCCTTCGTGTTGAAGATGACACACAGATGCTCTTTTGACAGAACCTGAACCAGGTCCCCGGTGCCGGATTCTCCCATCAGGACTTTTCCCAGAGTATCAATGTTGGTATCTTCCACTTCGAAGATCTTGTACAGGGATGGTTTTCGCATGTCAAGATCCATCAGCAGGACTTTTCTTCCCGCTGCAGACAGAGACAGAGCCAGGTTTGAGATAACAGTGGACTTGCCTTCATTTTCCATGACCGAGGTCACCATGAGGATCTTGCTTCCGTCCTTGTGCATGCGGTTGCGGATCTTGCGGCTGATGCGGTGGATGCTCTCTGTGTAGGGGAAACTTACCGTCGGTCTTGTGATCAGCATGGACTGTACCGACTTCTTTTTCCGCCGGGTTCGTATCTTCTCCTCGTGTCCGATGGTTCCCAGACAGTTGATATCCAGCTTATTCTCTATATCCTTGCTGCTTCGCACCGTATCGCGAAGATACGAAAGCAGCGCTGTAAGAGCCAGTAGGATCGCAAGTGCAATCAGGAAGACCTGAACGGCTTTCTTTCCGGGATCTGCCACCCCGGATGCTCTCTCAGGAACATCCGGTGATACGAGTACGCTGAGGCGCACCCGGTCAGACAGATAGTTCAGGATCATTTTCTGGTTGTTCATGATGCTTCGGATGATGAGGAAAGCACGTCTGGGATCCTCGCTGGTCACCCGAAGCTGCAGCAGATTGGTTTCTTCTACAATGTTGGCGGAGATCGTTCCGCCGACTTTTCCGTCGCCCAGTTCTTTGGAGATTATGCTGGCCATCTCACTGCTGGTGACGATCTTTGAGAAGTTATTGGCTACTTCATTGGCTGTATTCAGATTCTGGATCGCACTGTTGTTATAACCGGTGGCGGTGACTACATAGGTTGCCTGCACGGTATAGACCGGTATCTGAATCTTCAGAAATATGATATAGGCGATCAGCCCTGCGCTGATTGCAAGGCAAAGAACCGTATAGAGGTTCTTTCTGACATCCCGAAATATGGTCCCCAGGTTCATATCTCTTTGCTGCAGCCCTCCGGCGGGAGTCATAACACGCGCACCGGACATATTATCTGTATTCAATTGTGCCTGTTCCCGCTCATCGGCGGCCTGCATCCGAGGCATATCTTCCCTCCGGTCATCATTGTTCTTCCACAACTACAGTCAGGATCATTCTCCCGGTATTCCCCTCCAGATCAGTCAGCTCATAGATGATCTCATAAGTGCCGGGCACCTGATAATTCACCATGTCATTGATCTGGAACCGTTCCCTGTTCACTGCAGGTTCCCGTTCTGCGAATTCTTTCTTCGCCCAATTGCTCCAGTCTTCCGTATTGACAGCGAAGGTCCCCTCTTCGTCTGTCAGCTCATATTCCGTGTTGTGATAGATCACGCGTGTGATATAGTCCAATGGCTCGAGTTTTTGTCCGATCCCTGTATATATGAGATAATCACTCAGCTCGATCGTCGGTGCGGCGTTGGCAAGCATAGAATCATAGACAGTGATGGTAAGCGGAAGCTGTACAGTGTCTCCTGCGCTGTTTGTCACCTCGAGGATAACCTTGTAATCAGATGCCGTATCTGTATTGATGACGCTCCCCGCTGTAAATGTGATCTGCCCTGAGATATCGCCATCCAGACAGTCCCAGGCACTGATATTCTTGAGATAGTTCACACTTCCGCTGGTCACCGGGAATCGCATCGGCGCAGAAAGACAAAAATGTGGAGGTACATAATCGCTGTAGGTCATCCTCCTCTGGGCTTTGCTCACGTGATTGTCTTTA
>CADCOU010000132.1 GCA_902803155.1 uncultured Lachnospiraceae bacterium
CGATGAATGTGATGTTCAGCTGCAGCGGAGTGTTCGAGAGGGACCTAAGGAGCTGCAGCTCGGTCTCCTCCTTCAGCGGCATGAGGTTCAGGATCAGAATCTCAAGCGGGCGGATGTCCTGCAGGTCAGCCTGCCCCTCATCCATAACAAAGATGTTTTCCTGATCCAGGATCTCCCGCGCAGGCAGATCAGATTGAATGCGAATCGGCATAGTGATTACTCCTTTCCGTTGTGTACTACAGCTGTCTGTATTCTGTAAGTCCGTGCCCGTCAGTTGCCGAGCATGGCCATGAATTCCTCTTCCGTGATGACCGGTATCCCCAGTTTTCTCGCTGTCATGTTTTTCGTCGAAGACGATGCAGCATCATTGTTGATCAGGTAGTCCGTCTTCTTCGACACAGAACCGGTCACCTTGCCTCCGACCTCTTCGATTGCCGCGGCCAGTTCCCGGCGGCTCTTGTAATGATTCACCGCCCCGGTCACCACAAAGGTCTTCCCTGCGATCTTATTCTCTCCCTCTTCCGCTTCCGTTCCTTCCGCCGGCTGCGGACGGGCGGTCTTCCGGATCGTGATCTCCGTCAGGAGGTCGTCGACGGCGCTGCGGTTCTTCTCATCCCGGAACCAGTTCGCAAATGCCCCTGCCATCACCGGGCCGACCCCTTCGATCAGGCTAAGTTCCTCCTCGGACGCCTCTCTCACGCGGTCGATATCCTCATCGAACGCGCGGCTGATCATCCTGGCGTTGGCCACTCCGATATTCGGGATCCCCAGTGCGAACAGCACTCTCTGCAGGGTCGTCTCCCTGGCCTTCTCTATGCTCTCTTCCAGGTTGTCGGCGCTCTTCTCGCCGAATCCTTCCATCTCCACGATCTCATCCCGGTGCGCCTTCAGCCGGAACAGGTCGGCAAATGTATGAATGAAGCCCTTCCCGATGAACTTCTCCAGCGTCATCTCCGAGAGGCCTTCCATGTTCATGGCATCCCTCGAAACAAACTGGGTAAATGACTTGATCTTCTTGGCGGTGCATTCCGGGTTGTCGCAGAACAGCGTCTGCGTCCCGAGCGATTCATGGACCGAGGTCGGTCCCCCGCATACCGGACATCGCTCCGGAAGTTCTATGCTGTCCGAGCCGGTCAGGTTCTCCGCGATCTGCGGGATGATCATGTTGGCCTTGTACACGGTGATCTCATCCCCGATCCCGAGCTTCAACGCCCGCAGGATGCTGATGTTGTGAACGCTCGCCCGTGAGACGGTCGTTCCTTCCAGCTCCACCGGGTCGAAGATCGCCACCGGATTGATGAGCCCGGTCCTGGATGGACTCCACTCGATCTCCCTCAGATGCGTCACCGCCTGCTCGTCCTGCCATTTGAAGGCAAGCGCGTTCTTCGGCGTCTTGGCTGTCCTTCCCAGGGAATCTCCGTACGCTATATCGTCATACAGGGCAACCAGTCCGTCCGACGGAAGCTCGAAGGTCCGGATCTTCTCCTCAAAATAAGCTATTGTTTCGTCCAGGCTGTCCGAAGTGGTGAGCACATGCTCCACGACTTCAAAACCCTGTTCCTCCAGGAAACGGAACTGTTCCCTGCGGGAGTTTTGGAAGTCAACACCATCAGCCTTCACCAGCGCAAATGCGTAGAACCGGACGTTCCGCTTCGCGGTCACTTCGCTGCTCAGCTGCCTCACGGAACCGCTGCACAGATTGCGCGGGTTCTTGTACTGCACTCCGTCTTCGCCGATCATTTCATTGATCTTCTCAAAGTCGGGATAGGAGATCACAGCCTCACCGCGGAGCACCAGTTCTCCCTGATACGCGATCCTGAGCGGAATGTTTCGGAATACCCTGGCGTTGGGCGTGATCACATCGCCCACCACGCCGTTCCCGCGCGTGACTGCTTTCTGAAGCTGTCCGTCCCGGTAGGTCAGAACGACGGTGAGGCCATCCAGTTTCCAGCTCATAAGAACATTCTGGGATCCGATAAAGCTGCGCATCTCCTCCCTGTCCTTGGTCTTGCCGAGAGACAGCATGGGGCTCTCGTGCGTTTCCTTGGGCAGTTCGTCCACCGCTTCGTAGCCGACCTTCTGGGTCGGGCTGCCGGCCAGGATGATCCCTGTCTCTTCCTCCAGCTTCACGAGCTCATCATAGAGCGCGTCGAACTGCAGGTTGCTCATAATCTCCCTGTTTTCAATATAGTATGCCCGGCTGGCTTCATCCAGGATCCGGACGAGTTCCTTCATCCGGGCGATTCTGCTGTCTTCTGCCATATTTCACTCCGTCCTGCCGCATGCAGTATCAGGCTGTTTTTGATTCTTATCGTTCTGATGCAGGTAATCCTTCGGTTATATCCGGAATTATCAGTTTATCTCAGGAGATCCCCGCAAGGGATTTCAATTCTCCAACTTCATCCTCCGTCAGTTCCCGCCAGGCTCCGGAAGGAAGGTCTCCCAGCAGTATGTTCATGACGCGGATCCGTTTCAGCTCCGTCACATGGTATCCGAATGTCTCGCACATCCTGCGGATCTGGCGGTTCATCCCTTCTGTCAGGATAATATTGAATCGATATTTATCGATTTTTCTGATCTTACATCTGCGCGTGATCCTGCCGAGCTCTTCCAGCTCTACGCCCTGTCCCATCCCTTTCAGGAACTCCGGCGTGACCGGCCTGTCCACGGTCACGATGTATTCCTTCTCATGGCGCTCCCTGGCTTTCTGCACCCGGTTGGATATATCCCCGTTGTTCGTCATGAGAATCAGGCCTTCCGACTCCTTGTCCAGCCTGCCGATCGCGAAGACTCTCTCCCCGTAATCCACGAGGTCTTCCAGAACCGGATCCCCCCATTTTCGGTCCGTCGTCACGACGACTCCGCGCGGTTTATTGACTGCCAGGAATACTTCCCGGACAGATGCCTTTACCGGCGTGCCGTCCACCGAAACGGAGTCGGTATCTTCGACCGTCTGCCCGAGCAGGGCAGGGCTTCCGTTCACCGTCACTCTGCCATCAAGGATCAGCCTGTCTGCCTCTCTTCTGGAGCATACTCCATGTGCACTCAGATATTTGTTTAATCTCATAACTGTCGCATAAAAGGCTGCCGCAAATGATCTTGCGGCAGCCTCGTTTCTTACTTACATCCTATCTGTTCATGCTGCGTTATCCGTCGATTCTGCGTCCGCTGCGGTCGTCTCTGCAGTCGTTCCGGAAGAACTGTCAGTACCGGTACTGCCGGAACTGCCGCTCTTGAACTCCAGGTACTGGGAGGACACGTATCCTTCAACCGTGCTTCCGTTGGCGGAGTAAGAGATCTTCGTCCAGTCACCTTCCGAAGAAACTACCTTGACTTCCTGTCCGGGATACAGTGTTCCGAGAACAGATCCGTTTGTGCTTCCCTCGGAACGGACGTTGACTCCGTCTGTCGCAACTGCGGTCCCGCCTGCTACCGCCTTGGAAGAGCCGGAAGAAGATGCGGATTCCGTAGAATCTTCATCCGACGCACTGATTCCCTGAGACTCCAGATAAGCTTTCAGATCAGGATCACTTGCCGCCAGCTGCTGACACTTCGCGTTTACTTCACGGATCAGAGTCTGTACGTCATCACTCTTATTGGATTCGGTAACGAAGTCCTGATACTGGCTCCAGTCTGAGATCACAAGATCTTTGCTGTCATTCTTCGTTACGAACAGCTGCCTGAGGCTCGGCACTGCAGTGCTGATCTTCGGAAGCTTGCATTCACAGTATACATATACAAGAGAGGATCCGTCGACCGGGCCGTCCTTGGAATATGTCGAGATATTGTTGTAATTCTCAATATTGCTGTTAAACGTCTCCGACTGTACGGTATCGTTCCAGGGATCCACGATTGTGGCCAGCGTTGCGGAATCCTTAGAAGCGACCGCTTTGTAATACTTCTGGGCAAGCGCGAGGAGATCCGGATCGTCCTGCGTCAGGTTAACGGAGGCACTGAATCCGGCTGAGGAACCGGCACCTTCCGTCGAATCCTCATCCTTATGACTGGTCGTAACGGCCGTTGTCTTCTTGCCTGTAGTTTTCTTTTTGGACGAAGACCCTCCGACCAGGCGGAATATGCAAATACCGATGATGATGACCAGCAGAACTGCCAGTCCGAGAAGAATATAGCGCAGATTGTCCGACAGCCATTCCCTGAAATTATCTATCATGACAAAGCCTCCAGTTCAAAAACGACACCCTTTATTAATTTCTCCCAAAAAACTACTAATAATTATAATGGTAGATTATTACAATTGCAATTGGATATAGTTCAAAGGATATCGATTTAAGAAAGTTTTCAGCTTATTTGACTTTGCATGACTGCTATGTTAAGATGTTCCCCGTCCGACGGACTTATGCATCTGTAGCTCAGGGGATAGAGCAACGGTTTCCGGTACCGTGTGGCGGGGGTTCGATTCCCTCCAGATGCGTTTATATGGACAGGTATACAGAGGGTTGAATTCCCTCTGTTTTTTACGCCGCGATCTCTACCTGATTCATCTCCCTGTTGAAACGGTAAACGCTGTCTGACAGGAATTCTTCCGCATCCACCTGTGTCCGGTTGATCTCACGCACCATCTCACCCAGTTCCTCCGGATCCTGTCCGCAGCGTACCGGTACGATCATGCATTCATGTACAGAGCTCGGCAGTATGTACAGGTCATCCTCCTCCCTTCGGGCAAGTTCACTGAGAACTCCTGTGTTCGCTACATAGCATGCGCCGAACTGCCTGTCCCGGTTGGTCAGGACATACATGGGGGATTCCCGGCATACCTCCTCCGTTTCCAGTTCGGAATAAGTACTGTTTCCGATCTGTCTGCTCAGTTCTTCCATCATCTCCGAGATGCTGAGAATATCTGCAGGAAGCAGCTTCTCCGTATTCTCCCGCGCCACAAGGTCCAGTTCCTCATCGTCAAGTTCCCACATCTTCTGATGTTCCCTGCGTACCAGTACCGCCCCGTCACCAATCTGCGTGCCTCTGATCAGGATGTAGTAGACCAGGGAAAGATCCAGGAAATCCCGGTGTGGAACCTCTTCCAGAAGATCCTTGTTACGAAGACTGTTCACGACGCGGTAAACGATATTCCTGCAGACACTCTCCCGGCTGAGCAGAGTCCCTATGTCAAATGACTCATCCGGCACCGCTTCCCTGTACTGCATAAGTATGCGCTCTGCGATGCATGGGATGCTCATTCCTCCCTGATGCCACTTATAGAGCTGGTTCAGGTAGATGTTCGGGCATACCTGATCCCCCGGTTTCGCGATCATCATGCTGTCCAGCACGACCCCGTTGTTCCTCCGGACAGGCATGATCCGGACCGTGTATTCGTCCTCCACAAGTTCCGATACCTGTTCCCTGATCTGTTCCAGAAATTCATGATAAGTAATCAAGACAGACTCCTCCCTTTCAAGGCAAACTTATGCTGTTACTGATGCAATTAAGAAATGTATGAATCGAATGATTCAGGAAAGGCCTCCGCAGGGCCTGAGAAATAAAGAAGCAGCGATGTGCTGCTCAATCATACTAACACATCGCTGCGGTCTGTTCAATCTTGTGCCGTGCATGAATAATGCACGAAATTCATATGCTTTTTGTGACGTTCTCGATCTGCCAGTCGATCGGAGTCACTCCGTTCTCTTCCAGGAAATGATTGACCCTGGAGAACGGACGGCTGCCGAAGAAGCCTCTGTACGCGGACAGCGGGCTCGGATGCGGGCTCTTCAGGACCAGGTGCTTCGGGTTGGTCAGCATGACGCTCTTGTCCTGTGCGCTCCGCCCCCACAGGATAAAGGCGATCGGACGATCCTGCTCATTGACGGCGCGGATCGCGGCATCGGTGAACTGCTGCCATCCGAATCCGGCATGCGAGAACGCCTGATGTGCACGGACGGTCAGGACCGAGTTCAGCAGGAGGACTCCCTGCTCCGCCCACTTCGTAAGACAGCCGTTATCCGGTATATAGCATCCCAGGTCATCGTGAAGCTCCTGATAGATATTCACAAGCGACGGCGGGAGCTGGATGCCCGGTTTCACCGAGAAACTTAAGCCGTGTGCCTGACCGGGTTCATGGTACGGATCCTGGCCGAGGATCACGACTTTTACCTTTGAGAGCGGTGTGAGGTGAAACGCGTTCAGGATATCTCCCGCAGGCGGGAATACCTGGTAAGATGCGTATTCCGCCCTGACCTTTTTGTAGAGTTCTGCATAGTAAGGCTTCCTGAATTCTGCAGAAAGCGGCTCCAGCCAGTCATTATCAATCGCAGCCATCGTATCTCTCCTGTTTCAGAATGCTGTCCTGTTCACAGCCGTACCGGGACGCCCCGGTCCCTGAGGTACTCTTTCACCTGCCGGATCTCCAGTTCCTTGTAATGGAACAGCGAC
>CADCOU010000133.1 GCA_902803155.1 uncultured Lachnospiraceae bacterium
ACATACAGCACCAGTGTCCGGTTTGCGATGGACTTTCCTTTCTGATAGACGACTGAAAAATCCCTGGTCTTTTTTAAACTTTCCGTTTTTTTCATAGCATTCTCAAAAAAAAGAGTTTCGAACCGGAACTTCGAAACTCTCCTCAAACCTTCTTATGCGGAAAGAACTTTTCTTCCCTTGGCTCTTCTTGCCTGGAGAACTTTTCTGCCGCCCTTTGTGCTCATTCTGCTGCGGAAGCCATGGACTTTCGATCTCTGTCTCTTCTTAGGCTGAAATGTCATTTTCATAAACGCTGCACCCCCTTCACTTCCCAGTAATCTATCTTAATGGGTTTCTATAATCCCGCCATATTTCGAGAAAACATCGCTCTCATTATATGCAGATGCCGTATACGCGTCAAGAATAAAAGTTCTCCACTGTTTTTTCCACTTTTTTCAAAAAACTGGTGGACAATTCGTTTATAAAAGGTGGATATCTTTCAGAAAGTCTGTAAATATCAAGGTTCTGTTTATCCACACCGATCCCTTTCGCTTATTTGAAATACGGCGGGTTTTTTTATAAAATTGGATGTGATATTGTGTTGCAGTTCTTCGTGTATCAGACAGGTTATTTATTATGGAAATCAGTAAAGAAACATGGGACGAGATCCTTCAGAGTGTCAAGAAGGAATTCGATGTATCAAATGTGGCTTTCCAGACATGGCTGCAGCCGCTGGAAGTACACGGCGTACGGGATAATACCGTGATCATCCTGGTTCCCACCGGGCAGATGGGAATTGACTATATCTCAAAAAAATATGTATTTCCCCTGAAAGTTGCCGTTGCCGAGATCACCGGTACAGAGTATGAGATCGGATTCATCCTGCCGGAAGAAGCAAAAGAGGACGCTCTTCGCAGCAGCAGCAAGGCAAAATCAGATATACCCGGCAATGATCCGAAAATTAATATGAATCTTCTGGATGCGGGACTGAACCCGAAGTATACCTTCGATACGTTCGTCGTCGGATCCAATAATAAGTTTGCTCATTCAGCGGCAGTCGCCGTCGCGGAGTCTCCCGGACGCATGTACAATCCTCTTTTCATATACGGAGGACCCGGGCTCGGCAAAACACATCTGATGCATGCGATCGCGGGCCATATCATAAGCACCCAACCGGAAAAGAAGGTCCGTTATGTTTCATCCGAGACATTTACGAACGAACTGATCGATGCACTGAGAAACTCCAATAACGTTTCCCTGATCAATGCGTTCCGGCACCGTTACCGCAACATCGACATTCTTCTGATCGACGACATCCAGTTTATTATAGGAAAGGAATCCACTCAGGAAGAGTTTTTCCATACTTTCAATGAACTGATCGGAAGAGAAAAACAGATCATTATCTCCTCGGACCGTCCTCCGAAGGAATTCGATACGCTGGATGAGAGACTGCGCACCAGATTTGCTTCCGGTCTTCTTGCCGATATCCAGATGCCTGACTATGAGACCAGAATGGCCATCCTGCAGAAAAAAGCGGAGATGGAGGGATACTCTATAAATAATGAAGTGTTCCAGTACATCGCGACAAACATTAAGTCCAATATCCGTGAACTGGAAGGCGCATTAACAAAACTGATCGCACTCAGCCGTGTGGAGAACAGGGAGATCACGATCGAGCTGGCAGAAGATGCCCTGAAGGAATTCATTTCTCCGGATGAGAAGAGAGAAGTAACTGCCGAACTGATCATCAATACGGTAGCGGAGCATTTCAATATTCCGGTCCAGGATATCAAAGGATCCAAGCGAAACTCCGAGATCGTCCAGCCCAGACAGATCGTCATGTATCTTTGCCGCAACATGACCAACATGTCATTCAATTCAATCGGCGACGCGCTCGGAAAAAGGGATCACTCCACTGTCATATACGGAATAAATAAGGTAGAAGACGATATCAAGCAATTTGATGAATTCCGCAGGACGATCGACGTGCTGAAAAAAAAGATAAGCCCGTCAAACTGATGTTATCCACTTATTTTTCCACATATCCACCGTTTAAACGAGTGAATGACGTGTGAAATGACCGTTGGAAGCGGTTGATGAAACTGACCGTCACAGACGTCTGACAGTCATCTGTCTGCGACATGTCCGGAGCCCTGTGTGGAGAGAAGGGCGGTTATCCTGTTTGAACAATATATCTCTCCAACACATTATCCAAGCAAAAAAGCCTGCATATATAAAGACGGAAGAAGCATTTCCACCTTTCCACAGGCTATAATAAGAATAATACGGATCTTGTTTTTATTTATTTGAGGAAGGCGATAACGGTATGAAGATCACAGCTGCAAAACAGGAACTGGTGAAATCTCTTGGAATTGTTCTGAAGGCGGTTCCTTCTAAAACAACCATGAGTATACTCTATTGTATTCTGATCGACGCGACTGTCGATACAATCAGATTCACCGGAAATGATATGGAGCTCGGCATCGAAACGCAGGTCAACGGAACAATCGAAGAGAGAGGTATGATCTGCCTGGATGCAAAGCTGCTTTCCGAGATCATACGGAAGATGCCGGATGCGGATGTGACGATAGAGACCACACCGGATTACCAGACGATGATAACCTGTGAGAATTCCGTGTTCCGTATTGTCGGAAAAGACGGAACGGAATTCAGTCCTCTTCCTTCCGTAGATAAAGAAAATCCGGTCATTATGAATCAGTTCCAGCTGCGCGAACTGATCCGTCAGACGATTTTCTCGATCTCACCGAATGATGCGAATAAGATTATGACAGGTGAGAATCTGCAGATCCATGAAAATGAATTGCGCATGACAGCGCTTGACGGACATCGTATTGCTATCCGGCAGCTGAATCTTGATGCGTCTTATGAAGATTTTGAGGCGATCATTCCCGGAAAGACGCTGAGTGAGATCAGCAAGATTGTGTCCGGTGAGATCGATGATGAGGTTCGAGTCTATTTTACCAAAAATCAGATCCTGTTTGAGATGGACGGGACACTTGTTGTATCCAGACTGATCGACGGAAAGTACTTCCGTATCGATCAGATGCTTTCGAATGATTATGAGACAAAGATCAAAGTAAAGAAAGCTGCGTTTATGAGTGCGGTAGACAGGGCGATGCTATTCACCAGTGAATCCGATAAAGGAACTCTGGTGCTGACGATCGGTTCCGATACCATGAATCTGGCGATTCGTTCTTCGGTGGGATCCATGTCGGACGATGTGGCTGTGGAATGTGAAGGAAAAGATCTGAGGATCGGATTTAATCCGAAGTTTATCCTGGATGCGCTCCGTGTAATCGATGAAGAAGAGATATCGATCTATTTCCTGAATTCCAAGGCGCCATGCTTTATCAGGGATGATGCGGGATCCTATATCTATCTGGTACTTCCGGTCAACTTCGTGTAATATATCGCCCGGTCTCTATGCGAGGACGATATAAAATAAAAATGAGGAACAAATACATGAGAGATTTTACCCTGCGTGCAGGAGAGGAATATATCAAGCTCGGCCAGCTTCTGAAGGCTGCCGGTCTTGTGGATGAGGGATCGGATGCCAAGCATGCGATCGAGAATGAAGAAGTAACTGTCAATGGTGAGGTCTGCACGATGCGCGGCAAAAAGATCCATGACGGTGATATAGTCGGTTTTGAGAGTGAAGAAATTCATGTACATCAGCACGCTTAAACTGGAAAACTTTCGCAATTACGATGGTCTGGAGCTGTCTTTTTCCAAAGGTGCCAATCTGTTTTACGGGGATAACGCACAGGGGAAAACGAACATACTCGAGGCCATCTATTTTTGCGGGACGACCCGGTCTCACAGAACCTCCAGGGACAGGGAACTGATCAGGTTTGATGTGGATGAAGCACATCTCCGGATGGAGATGACAAAGAAAGAGATCGATTACAGGATCGATATGCATCTGAAAAAGGCCAGGGCAAAGGGAATCGCGATCAACGGAGTTTCTATCCGAAAGGCACAGGAACTGATCGGGCTGGGTCATTTTATTTTCTTTTCTCCGGAAGATCTCGGCATCATTAAGAATGGTCCTTCCGAAAGAAGACGCTTTCTCGATATGGAGCTCTGTCAGCTGGATAAGGTGTATGTCTCATCCCTGTCCGACTATAACAGGATCCTCCTTCAGAGAAATAAACTTCTGAAGGATCTTAGTCTGAAGCCGCAGGATATGGATACTCTGGACGTCTGGGACAAGCAGCTGGTCCGGTACGGGTCTGCCCTGATCCGTTCCAGAGAGCAGTTTGTACAGAAACTCGGTGAGATCATACTTCCGATCCATGAGAAACTGAGCGGCGGAAAAGAGAAAATCTGTGTCGGTTACGAAAAAAATGTATCTGTTGAAGATTTTGAAAAGGTTCTTGCTGCCGGCCGGGAAAAAGATCTGTATCTGAAATCTACGGAAACCGGTCCTCACAGAGATGATCTCAGTTTCAGCGTGAACGGGATCGATATCCGGCACTTCGGATCTCAGGGACAGCAGAGATCTGCTGCCTTATCTCTGAAGCTAGCCGAGATAGAACTGGTCAAAGATGCTGCAGGGGATATTCCGGTGCTGCTTCTGGATGATGTTCTGTCAGAACTGGATACGAACCGGCAGCATTATCTGCTGGATTCGATCGGGGATATACAGACCTTCATAACCTGTACCGGCCTGGAAGAATATGAGAAGAGTCCCATGCAGATCGACCGGATCTTCCGGGTGAATGAGGGGAAGGTATCTGTACCTGCGTCATTATAAAGACCGCAGCCGGGACAAACAGTCAGAAAAACAGTCAGAAAAAACAGATGGTTATACAGGAATAGAAGACGGATTTTCAGAAGGCAGCCTGCGTGCGGGCTGTCTTCTTTCATGGTCTTTTTTTACAAGATGTGGTATAATACTACCAAATGCGTATTCAGATATAGTGCGGAGGAATTATGGGAACTGAGACAAACACTGAATATGGTGCGGATCAGATACAGATACTGGAAGGACTGGAAGCGGTCCGCAAAAGACCCGGCATGTATATCGGTTCTACTTCAGCGAGAGGGCTGCATCATCTGGTCTATGAGATCGTTGATAATTCGGTTGACGAGGCGCTTGCCGGTGCCTGCTCTCACATCCGGGTCAACATCCATCCGGATAATTCCATCACGGTTGTAGATGACGGACGCGGTATCCCGGTCGGGATCAACGAGAAGGCCGGGAAGCCTGCGGTGGAAGTTGTCTTTACGGTTCTTCACGCCGGCGGCAAGTTCGGCGGCGGGGGATATAAAGTATCAGGCGGCCTGCACGGAGTCGGGGCTTCGGTAGTCAATGCCTTGTCGGATTATCTTGAGGTGCAGGTGTTCCATGACGGGAAGATCTATCAGCAGCGGTATGAGCGCGGCAATGCGATGTATGAGCTGAAGGTGGTAGGAGAATGTGATCCGGAGAAAAGCGGAACGCAGGTCACCTTCATGGCGGATGATACGATCTTTGAGACGCTGAATTATGATTTTGACACTCTGAAGCAGAGACTCCGCGAGACAGCATTCCTTACAAGAGGACTGCGTATCACCCTGACGGACGAGAGAGTGGATCCGTGGAAGGAAAGGTCATTCCATTATGAAGGCGGTATCCGCGAGTTTGTCCAGTATCTGAACAAGGGAAAAACGCCGTTGTACGACGACATCATTTACTGCGAAGGCGAGAAGGACGGCGTCCTCGTGGAGATCGCGCTGCAGCACAATGACGGCTACAATGAATCAACGTATTCATTTGTAAATAATATCATTACCCCGGAAGGCGGAACCCATATGACCGGCTTCCGCAATGCGCTGACCAA
>CADCOU010000134.1 GCA_902803155.1 uncultured Lachnospiraceae bacterium
TACACGCTGACGGACAACGTGATGCCGATCCTGTATTCCAGCCCGTCTGCGAGGAAACCTGCCGGGAATCCGAAGGCGGTCCTGGATCATTATTACCTTCTGGGACACGGAAGCCATCTGTTTGATACCGCGCTGTATTTTATGGGCGATATTGAGCGGATCAGCGCCAGATATGTAAACCGCGGCAAACTGCATTCCTGGCTGATCGACTGCGATTTTGCGTGCGGTGCGATCGGAACGCTGGATCTTTCCGTTGCGATCGCACAGCAATGGCATGAAGGCTGTGAGATCTATGGAACAGACGGAACGATATATGCCAAGACCTTCAATCCGTGGGAGATGCGTTCATCCGTCGTGGAGTGCTATGACAGGAGAAATGACACTTCCACCATTCCGGCGGCTTATGACGGGCAGGTGTTCCGGAGAGAGATCGAGGGATTTGCGCAGATGGTACTCACGGGAATCCCCGGCAGCGGCGCAAATGCGGATGACGGGATCCATGTCATGAAGGCGCTGATCGCAACATACCGGTCCGTTCAGGAAGACGGACGCTGGATAGAAC
This sequence comes from uncultured Lachnospiraceae bacterium, assembly GCA_902803155.1. Taxonomy (GTDB): domain Bacteria; phylum Bacillota; class Clostridia; order Lachnospirales; family Lachnospiraceae; genus Porcincola. Next base: position 563 of record CADCOU010000134.1, read on the forward strand.
TCCGGGAAGCAGAGGGAGAACTGTGATGGAGATCGGGATCTTTTCCAGAACCTATGGGGAACCGTCGTATGAAGATGTCCTGAAAAGGATGACTTCCGACGGTATCTTTCATACTCAGCTGAACCTGGTCAGTACCGGGCTCCCGTCTCTGCCGGAAGAAGCGGACGAGGAGCAGATACTCCGGATCCGGGAACTGCATAACCGGTACCATGTGACGGTCGACGCGCTCTCAGGGACATTCAATATGATCGACCCGGATCCGGAAAGAAGGAAGAGAGGGATCCGCCAGTTCGCTCTGCAGTGCCGGATCGCGAGGCAGCTCGAAGCACCCATCGTTACCCTCTGCACAGGATCCAGACATCCGGCCGACAAATGGACCTGGCATGAAGACAATCTGTCAGAGGAGGCCTGGACAGATCTTATCCGGACGACCGAAGCGATCCTTCCCTTCGCGGAGGAGAATGGCCTCAGCCTGGGAGTCGAACCGGAGATAAACAACATTATCTGTTCCGCGGAGAGAGCGCGCAGATATCTGGATGAGATGGGAAGTCCGGCGATCGGGATCATCATGGATGCGGCGAATCTGTTTCATCCGGGCGAAGAAAGACAGATGCGGCAGATCATCGACAATGCATTTGAACTTCTGGAGAGGGATATCATACTGGCGCATGCCAAAGACTTCATCCCGGCGGGGGGCGGCGGATATCCGGCGGACGCCCGCCGGGCGCCGACCGGAGCGGGGCAGAAATCCGGGGATGCACGACTTCAGATGTGTGGTCCGGGGCAGGGCATACTGGACTTCGACCATGTCATCAGCCGCCTGCGTGCATGCGGCTATCAAGGCGCTTTGATCATGCACGGGATGGGGGCTGAGGAAGCAGCCCGGTGCAGAAAATATCTGGAGGAGACAGCGTCGTTCTGATCGAAGCGGTGGACTGACATACTGCCGGAGGCTGTATCCGGCCGGTGTCGGGACTGTACTCTGCCGATGTTGTCATTGTCAGGAAAGATTCATGGGATTGTGCCTGAAATGGAGATAACCATGGAAGAGATCAGAAACTATACACATCGCGGACTGAAACTGCAATATGAAATAGTGGGAGAAGGTAAACCCCTGCTCTTCCTGCACGGAATGGGCGGAGGGATCCACCAGATCCGGAGCGTGTATGAGGAGACGGAGGGCATACGCCTTATCATACCCGGTATGCAGGGACACGGAGAGAGTGAAGCTGACTGGGAGCACTATGACTTTGACCATCTCGGAGATGACATAATAGCTCTGATGGATGAACTCGGTCTGGAAAAAGCATCTCTGGCAGGAATCTCCATGGGCGCAGGAGCCGCCCTGAATATCGCGGTGCGCTTCCCGGAAAGAGTGGAGTCCCTGCTTCTGATTCGTAACGCCTGGACTGACCGGCCTATGGAGCCGGACGTGATCCGGGCATACGAAGACCTGGGCAGATGCCTGAAGGAAGGCGGAATAGAGGCGTTCCGAAAGACACCCGGGTGGGAGATCGTGAAAGAACCATCCGCATATACCAGGAATGCATTTATCAGTCCTTTTTCGGATCCTTCCTGTCAGAGGAACTGGCAGAAATACCTGATTCTTCCCGGAAAGACCCCGATCTCCGACAGGTCCGTTCTGAAAGACCTCAGGATTCCGGTCCGGATCCTGGCAAACAGGAATGATCTTTGCCATCCGTTCCGGTACGGGGAGTGGTTCCGGGATCAGATTCCCGGGTCTGTCCTGACTGAGATACCGGATAAAGATGCTGATCCGTCCGGCCACCGGATACAGATCAACAGGGTATTGCGGGAGATGCTGTAAATATCCGTCAACCAGCCATGTCTTCCACCGGATCACATCGACAGGAATGCCGGCACCATGAGTATGATCAGGACGACTCCGAACATCAGGATCATCGGAAGCAGCATCCGTATCCCTGCCTTCTCCCCCATCTTTCGGACAGCCATCTTGTGCTGTTCCAGCGATAGAACTGCCTCATGCTCCAGGAGGGCTGTCAATCCTTTGGAACCTTTTTTCAGATTCTGGGACAGAAGAGAACCGAGTTTGATATAGGAAGGCAGGCCGCACCGCCTGCCGAAGTTTTCATAGGCCGCGGCCTCCGGGACTCCGCTCCGCATCTCCCGGAGAGTCAGGATCATCTCTTCGTAAACGAAGTGTTTCGGGCTTTTCTCTTGTTTCTTTGTTTCTGACTGCCGGATAACCGATCCGGCCTTGACCCGATTCATAGATACAGTTCGTTCTTTCCGACGATCTGCTTCATACTGCGCCGCGATCCTGGTAAAGGAGCCTCGTATGGTGAGTCCTGCGGACAGCAGCATGGTAAGCTTCCAGAGGAATTGA
>CADCOU010000135.1 GCA_902803155.1 uncultured Lachnospiraceae bacterium
ATTGGTGTAGAAGGGAGCGTTCACATAAGAATCACTGAAGGAAGCGTACAATTCCTGTTCCGCAGCCAGGCTTTCCACAAACCGGTCGGCGCCGAATTTGCCTTTGACTGTTTTTGCCAGCAGTCCCTCAGCGCCTGCATAGGCGAAGTCAAACATGGAATCCACTCCGGAAGCGTAATACTGCGCATAGAGGCTCTGGTCGATCCACGCTTCGCACACGATGTAGGGTGGATTCTCAGCATTCCCGTCTTCAGCAGGCTCTTCAGAGGAATCCGCAGCGGAAGCGATGCTGACGGCCGTTTCTTTCAACCAGCGTAAAAATTCGATATTTTTCTCGTCACTTCCGGTATAGTAATACGTCACAGCGTCCAGCCGAAAACCGTCCACGCCCTTTCCGATCCAGAAAGAAAGGATATTCCGGATCTCATCACGCACGGCTTCACTGTCCAGATTCAGGTCCGGCATGCCCTCCCAGAATCTTGCTTCATAATACCAGGAAGTGTCCGGGATCTGCGCAAAGCCGGATTCCGGCGACTGTGTGAAATGATAGTAATCAAGTTTCGGACACGCAGATACATCCGCCACCGCCCCCTCCGGCAGCTGACGCAGATAATCCGCGGCTTCCAGGAACCAGGGATGTTGCGAGGAGGTATGATTCAGGACCAGATCCGTAATGATACGGATCCCGCGGCCGTGACATTCTGCGATAAGGGCTTCAAAGTCTTCCATGGTTCCGTAAGCCGGATCGATCGCCATATAGTCTGTTACATCGTATTTGTGGTAGGTGGGAGACGGACAGACCGGCATGAGCCAGATCTGATCGAAACCGAGCTCCTGAATATAATCAAGCTTACTGCGTACACCGTTCAGATCGCCGGTCCCGTCCCCGTCGGAATCGCAAAATGAATAGACGAAGATCTCATATGTTGTGCGGCAGCGTTCATCGGCACTGTTATTCTGCGTACAAAAGCCCTGTATGCAGGATCCCAGTGAGAGCAGGATCGTCAGCAGAATAGCAGTGTATCTTTTTACAGTTATCCGTTTTATCATACCGGGACACCTCCTTCTGCATATATTTTAGCATGAATTCGCCACAACCCGGAAAAAGGTGTAGTATAAGGTTTAGACTTAACAGACGTCAGGAAAAGCGGGATACAATATGCCACGTAAGGAAAACAGAAACCGATATGAATATCTGACACAGACGCCTGTGCCGAAACTGATCTGTCAGCTGTCGGTGCCGACGATTCTCAGCATGCTGGTGACAGGGATCTACAATACTGCGGACACGTTCTTTGTGGGAAGGATCTCTACACAGGCGACCGCAGCGGTCGGCCTGGTGTTTTCCGTGATGGCTGTGATACAGGCAATCGGGTTTTTCTGCGGACAGGGTTCGGGGACGTTCCTCTCCCGCATGCTCGGGGCGGGGAAAAAACAGGAGGCAAATGAAGTTGCGGCGACCGGCTTCGCGCTGGCCCTGATCCTGGGCGTCATCGTCGCGATCCTCGGCAATATATTTGCAAGACCGCTTGGTTACGCGCTCGGCGCGGGGGATACGACCATCCGTGATACGCTGACCTATATGCGGATCATCCTGCTCGGCGCTCCGTTCATGATGGCGCAGTTTGTGATCAACAACCAGCTCCGGTTCCAGGGCAGCGCAGTCTACGCGATGGTGGGACTCCTTGCAGGCGCCGCGATCAATATTGGTCTGGATCCGCTTCTGATGTTTGTATTCCATATGGGAGTTGCCGGTGCTGCCATTGCAACGGTTTCCGGACAGGTCATCAGTTTTATTGTGCTGCTGATCGGAAGCGCGCAGGGAGACAATGTCCATCTGAAGGTTTCCAATGTGAGGCTGAACCGATATTACCTGAAAGAGATCGTCAACGGAGGCAGCCCGGCGCTGTTTCGGCAGGGGCTTACGGCGATCGCCGCCCTGTTACTGAACCAGACAGCCGGCGCGATGGGCGGGGACGCCGCGATCGCCGGGATGTCGGTCGTGACCAGGGTTTTGATGCTGCTGTCGTCTGCACTGATCGGTTTCGGCCAGGGATATCAGCCAGTCTGCGGGTTCAATTATGGAGCAGGCCTGTATGGACGTGTGAAAGAGGGTTATTTCTTCTGTGTAAAGGTCGGAACGATCCTGCTGACCGGAGCTTCCGTCTTATGTCTTGCCTTTGCCCCGCAGATCATTCATTTCTTCCGCGATGACCCGGAGGTTGTGGCGGTCGGGACAGTCGCGCTGCGCGCGCAGGCAATCTCTCTTCCTCTGATGGCAACGATCGTGCTCACCAATATGATGCTGCAGTCTACCGGAAAGGGGCTGAAGGCATCCGTCAATTCTTCCGCGCGGAACGGGATATTCTTTATCCCGCTGATCCTGATCCTTCCGAGATTCTTCGGGCTGTTCGGCGTCGAGATCTCACAGGCTGTCGCGGATGTGCTGTCCTTCCTGCTGGCGATCCCGTTCGCCGTGTCGGAACTGAGGAAAATGTGATACTTAATTACGGGGGAGAGATGAGTAGTTTTAAAGTCGCAGTTTTTGATCTGGATGGAACGATCCTGGATACACTGGAGGATCTGGCGGATTCTCTTAATGAAGCACTGACCCGGTTCAGGTATCCGGAAGCTTCTCTGCAGGAAGTAAGGGCACGTGTCGGCAACGGGCTCCGGAAACTGGTCGAGAGGAGTGTTCCGGAAGAATGTCCGGAGCAGGAGATCGAACGGATCAGGGAATGCCTTGCAGAGGTATACCAACGCCGGTGCTGCGAAAAGACGAAGCCTTATCCGGGCATACCGGAGGCTTTCCGCCGGCTGCATGAGGAGGGAGTGAAGGTCGCTGTCGTTTCAAATAAGATCGACAGCGCAGTCCGTATGCTGTGTGAAACCTACTTTCCGGGGCAGATTGATTACTGCGCGGGGGAGCAGGTCGGTGTCAGGAAGAAACCCTGTCCCGATATGGTTGACAATGCATTGGAGGCGCTTCAGGCCGGGAAAGAGAATACGGTCTATGTCGGAGATTCCGAAGTGGACATAGTGACCTCTAAAAATGCAGGACTTAAGAGTATTATCGTGACATGGGGCTTCCGGGATAAACCACATCTTCAGAAGGCAGGGGCGGAGCAGACCGCGGATACGGTGCAGGAGATGCTGGATGAGATACTGCATCCGGCAGCTGCCTGCACAATTAAGCCGGAGGTTTCCCCCGCCTCTAAAGGTGAAGGGTAACAGGAATTCACCCGGTATCAGGCTGACTATCTTCACGGATTCCGTCATCGGCAGAAAGACTCAGCAGGAACAGAAAAGAATAATGAAGCATAGAAACAGCGGGAGCGTGTCAACACGCTCCCGCCGCTCTGTCTGGCTATAAAGATTTTGTTCCGAAGCGTTCTATGATCCTTTTAGAAAAGATTCGGCTCCGAAAGACCTGATTACTCAGCTTCCGTCTCAGCGCCGCCCATGAAGGTGCCGTCGATCATCTGCTGGATGTAATCTGCGTAAGCAGCCTGTACATCTTCCGGAACGATCTCCGTGTTGAGTTCGCCGGGAGAAAGAACGCCGTTCTGAAGGGTTCCGTACAGGGTCTCGCCGCCGAAGGTGCCTTCTTCAACAGCCTTCATGCTCAGCTCGATCAGAGCAGAGTTATCTGTGACCTGGCTGCCGATGACGCAGGGATTCTGCCCGAGCAGGTCAGCCGGCTGTGCGATGTCGTATACCTTGATCTCGCCGTTTGCCTCATTTGCCTCGTCGATTGCCTGACGTGCGCCGGAGTCAACTGCGGATGCATCACCGAAGAATACGTCTGCGCCCTGGTCCATCATAGCCTTCGCGAATTCAAGACCCTTGTCGGAAGCGGAGAAATCACCGGAATAAACCGGATCCAGAAGCGTTACGCTCTTGCCATTTGCCTCTGCTACGAAAGCAGCAGCTTCACCATATCCCGCATATTTTGCACGGGTGGTATCCAGCTCCATGCCGCCGATGAATGCGATCGTTCCGGTCTCGGTCATCATGCCTGCGAGCGCACCTGCGATCCATCCGATCTGTGTCGCATTCGGAAGCAGAGAGGAAACATTGCCGTTGACTGCCTTCTCAGGGGTGGCTTCGCCGCCGTTCAGCAGGGCAAACGCGATATCCGGATACTCTTCTGCTGCCTGGAGAATCGCATCTGTGTACTGGTTGCCCGGTGCGTAGATCATGTCAACATCCAGGTCGCAGTAGGATACGATCGTGTCATAGTAAGCAGACTGTGCGATGCTGTCAGAGTACATGGTCTCCCATCCGCACTTCTCAGCAGCATCGATCATGGCATTGTAGCAGGCCATGCCCCAGCCGCCGTCAGAGATGCTGGAGTCGCAGATCATAGCGACTGTACGGGTCTCGTCAGCATGTGCTGTGAAGGTCGGAGCCATAGAAGCGATCATAGCTCCTGCGACTACCATAGCGATCAGTTTTCTTTTCATGTTTGCCTCCTTTTTGAAAGATACCTTCCGGTTATGGTTACCTTATGAAATTATATGGGTTACGCATTTCTGCGAGCCTTGAGAGCTTTATGACCCCATGGCAGGTAAAAATGCGGAACTTTCTTATCTCTCTTCCTTGCGGTACGGCTGTCCGCTTGCCTTCGGGCCGGCTTTCTTCGCGCCGATGATGGCCAGGACTACGACGGTGGCCACATACGGGATCATCTGGAAGAACTGATACGGCAGCGTGTTGTTGATCAGCTGCAACCGGATCTGCAGGGCACCGCAGAAACCGAAAAACAGGCATGCGACAAG
>CADCOU010000136.1 GCA_902803155.1 uncultured Lachnospiraceae bacterium
CAGCCTGCGGATGGCCAGAAGAGTGAAGAACCGGCAGACCAGCCTGCGGATGGCGAGAAGAGCGAAGAACCGGCAGACCAGCCGGCAGATGGCCAGAAGAGCGAAGAGCCGGCAGACCAGCCTGCAGATAGCCAGAAGACTGAAGAGCCGGCTGACCAGCCGATCGAAGGGCAGGACGATAAGAAAGAAGAGAAGCCGGCAGAGTATACGCTGACCGTTGTTTCCGGCAGTGCGGATAAGACGGTTCTTCAGGAAGGCGCAACAGCTGTGGTGACTGCGAATCCTCCTTCAGCCGGATACCAGTTCTCGTCGTGGACAGTTTCGGGATCCGGCAGTCTGGCAAACGCTGCAAGTACAAAGACAACATTCACCATGGGAGCCGGCAATGCAACAGTAACCGCTAATTATGTTAAAATTTCCTATACACTTACAGTTAAGAACGGAACCGGTTCCGGGTCTCATACCAGCGGTGAGAAGGTACTGATCACGGCCGATTATCCGGCTTCCGGAAAAGAGTTTGACAGCTGGGTGGTTACGAAGGGGAGTGTCTCGATCGATGATGTGTATGACTATTTTGCAGAAGTTACCATGCCTGCATCGGACGCAGCAGTAAAGGCAACCTATAAAAACGGACCTGATCCGAATAACAATGCGATCACGGGACTTGAGAACAATAAGGAATATCTGAAAGGAACCACCCTTTCCTTTACAGCTGTCGGAGCCGGAATGGAAAAGGAAGGAAGGAATCCCGGAGATTACAGATACAAACCTTCCGGATATCTGATCGGCGGAGTGACAGGATCATGGTCATCTTCTCCGTATACGACATCCATGGCGATCAATGCAGCGGGTGATTATACGCTGACCGTTACCTTTATGAAGGAAATATATGATGGCTCAGACTGGAATACGGAAGGAACTACTGTAACAAAATCGATCACATTCCATGTGGTAAGCGCCATGTCTGTCAATACCGGGGATTCAACGCCGCTGCTGCCGCTGGCGATTGCAGGAATCGCAGCGCTGGCGATCATTATCGCACTGATTGTAGTACTTGTCAGAAGAAAAAGATAAGGATCGGATTCGATAAATCAGCGGAATTATTTCCGGGTTGTGAAAAAGGATCTGAAATGAATGAGAACCCTCCGGGATGCGTGTTTCCCGAAGGGTTCTTATTTACTGTCATATAAACTGCAAAATCTTACATCATCTGCTGAAGCAGAAACGTTCCAGGATCTCAGCGACTCCTGCATGATTGTTGTCGTGTTCGGTTATATAATCTGCCTCATCTTTCAGCAGGTCATCCGCATTTTTCATGGCGCAACCGACTCCTGCGGCACGTATCATGGGAAGATCGTTCTCAGCGTCACCTGCTGAGATCGTGTTACAGACCGGGATCTGATAGTAGTCCGCCAGAAATAAAAGCGAGGAACCTTTATTGACATTGCAGGGAACGATCTCAAGAAGGTAGGGATTCGAATTGAAGCAGTCAAGTATCCCACCCATGTTTTCTTCAAAAAGCTTCCGGAAACCCGAGATACGGGATGGATCGTCATAGTCCAGACAGAGAAGTTTTGGAGAAGGATCCATACGGAAAGAACGGATGTCGTCAGTTATCACGGCTTCAAGCTTCTGTATGGACAGGTATTTTTGCAGATGATGATTATCGGTCTCGGAAACGACAGCATGGTCTGTGTAGGCCTGAATATGTATGCCGTACTCATTTGCAAGATCAAAGGCGCGGTACATAAGATCAAGAGGAACCGCCTGCTTCAGAAGGGTCTTTCCGGTATAGGTATCAAATATGAGCCCGCCGTTGAAACTGCTGATCAGGATGTTTTTCCTTCCATAGAGTCCGAGGTTTTTAAGCGGAAAGGCAGCACCGTCCAGAGCACGTCCGGTTGATACGCAGACGATATTGTCCATCTTCAGGAACTGCTCCAGAGCACGGAGGTTCTCATCACTGAGCGTTTTGTCTGTGTTGAGAAGTGTGTCGTCGATATCGGTAAAAAAAATCATTCGATCTGTGCCGTAAACTGCCATATTGCCATCCCTTCATTGATGAATCAACTTGTTTCTGCTGTAAATATGTATCATTTTCATCTCCTGCTTATCATCATAGCAGAAAAGGGGAGAGGAAGAAAACACTACAGTTGTAACTTGTCAATCAAATAGCGTGAGGATATACTTGATAAAAATCAGAAATTGAGACAGGTAAATAGATATGACAGAAAGATTATACTATGAAGATGTGTATATGACGGAATTCGATGCAGCCGTACTGGGATGCACAAAAGAGGGAGAACAGTGGAGGATCATCCCGGACCGTTCCGCATTCTATCCGGAGGGAGGGGGCCAGAGCGGCGACAGAGGAAGCCTGACAGTACTCTCTTCCGGTGAGGAGATCGAAGTGTCTGACACCAGGGAAGATGGGGATGATGTTGTTCTCATCTGCAGCGCTCCGGTCGCAGACGGAGAGAAGATCCGGGGGAAACTGAACTGGGAGTATCGGTTTGACCGGATGCAGAATCACTCCGGAGAGCATATCATAAGCGGACTGATCCATAACCGGTTCGGTTACAGCAATGTCGGCTTTCACATGAGCTCCGACAGGATGACGATCGATCTGGACGGTGAGATCCCCGATGACGCCCTCGCTGAGATCGAACAGGCTGCAAATGAAATCGTGTGGAAAAATGTTCCGATCCGCACAGACCTCTTATCAGAGGAAGAAGCAGAACAAATCGATTACAGGAGCAAAAAGAAACTGCAGGGAGAGATACGGATCGTCTCCATTCCGGGAGCAGATGTCTGTGCATGCTGCGGAACCCATGTATCGCATACAGGTGAGATCGGGATAATCCGTATTATTTCGCATGTCAGATTCAAGGGCGGCGTACGCATGGAGATGATGTGCGGACGCTGGGCGTACAGGTATATGACGCAGCTGTTCGGGCAGAATCATCAGGTCTCCGTACTGCTCAGCAGTAAAATGCACGAAACGGCCAGGGCTGTCCGGAAACTACTGGATGACCAGTCAATGCTGAAGGGACAGCTGATCGGGATGCGTTATGATCAGATAGAACGGAAGGCAGAAGAACTCAGAGGGTGCGGAAATGTACTGATCTTTGTAAGAGATTATACGCCTGTGCTGCTTCAGAAACTTACTGCACGCATAATGGAACAGACATCATCTGCTGTGTTTTCTTTTTCCGGCAGTGATGAGGTGGGGTATAAATATGCAGTCGGTCAGGCCGGAGGTAATCTGAAGGAAACGGTTCAGGCGGTGAACTCGGAGCTCTCGGGACGTGGAGGCGGGAAACCGTTTTTCCAGCAGGGATCCGTACAGGCAGACAGGAAACGCATCGAACTGTTTTTCAATGAAAGATACAAAGATATCCTGATTGTAGATATGTAAGACAATACTATGCAAATGATGTATTTATAAAGCATAGAGACGTCAGGATCTTCCGGGACGGATACGGAAACCGGAGGGGCGGCGTGCGTAAAAAGAAGTACACTGCTTGACGAATTGGTGAGATGAAAATATGATATTTATCGGTAAATCGGTATGCGGGAGCGGATACGGGGAAATGTACGGTCCGTGCCTGAGATGAGATAAGGTTTAAAGAAGAAGGTATAAAAGAGGTTTTATCATGGGAAAGTATTTCGGGACAGATGGATTTCGCGGTAAGGCAAATGTGGAGCTGACTGCAGAGAAAGCGTTCAAGGTCGGCAGATATCTGGGATGGTATTACGGACAGAACCATGAAGATCATCGGGCCAGGATCATCATCGGAAAAGATACAAGGCGCTCCAGCTACATGCTGGAGGATGCGCTGTGCTCCGGTCTGACGAGTTCCGGCGCTGATGCGTATCTGCTTCATGTCACAACCACGCCGTCCGTATCCTATTGCTGCCGTGTTGACGGATTTGACTGCGGCATCATGATCTCCGCAAGCCACAATCCGTACTACGACAACGGCATCAAGATCATGCGTGCAAACGGACAGAAGATCGAGCCGGAGATCGAGGAAAGGATCGAAGCTTATATAGACGGAGAGATCGGAGAACTCCGCTATGCAACCGAGGAAGCGATCGGAAGGACGATCGATTATTCGACTGGCCGCAACCGTTATATCGGATATCTGATGACGATCCCGACACGTGCGTTCAACGGATGGAAGGTCGGTCTTGACTGTGCGAACGGTGCGTCCAGCGTGATCGCGAAGTCGGTATTCGAAGCGCTCGGGGCAAAGACTTTTGTTATCAATAACCAGCCGGATGGCGTGAACATCAACAACAATTGCGGTTCTACCCACATCAGTGCACTTCAGCACTTTGTCGTTGACAATGGTCTGGACGTCGGCTTCGCATTTGACGGAGATGCGGACAGGTGCCTCGCAGTCGATGAGTTCGGCAAAGTCGTTGACGGTGATCAGATCATGTATCTCTGCGGAAAATATCTCAGAGAGATCGGAAACCTGGATCATGACATGATCGTCACGACAGTCATGTCTAATCTCGGCTTCTATAAGAGCTGCGATTCGATCGGACTGAAGTACCAGCAGACTGCAGTCGGTGACAAGTATGTGGCTGAGAATATGATGGCAAACGGATATGTCCTCGGCGGAGAGCAGAGTGGACATATTATCTTCGGAAAATACGCCACCACCGGTGATGGCATCCTTACCTCGCTCATGGTCATGCAGACCATACTGGAGAAGAAGATGCCGCTGTCGATGCTGGCAGACGAGATGAAGATCTTCCCGCAGGTCCTCAGGAATGTGGTCGTCTATGACAAGGCTGCGGCACAGGCAAACGAAAAGGTGAAGGCTGCCGTGAAGGCTGCAGCCGACGGTCTCGGTGACAGCGGACGTATCCTGGTCCGTGAGAGCGGGACGGAGCCGAAGATCCGTGTCATGGTTGAGGCCGGTACGCAGGAAGAGTGTGAAAAATGGGTTAAGTCTGTCATAGACGTGATTCATGCGGAAGGACTGGCAGTCAACTGAGACCGGAATAAAAAAATTTGTATTTAGCTATTGAAGGTGACGTTACGTCACCTTTTATAGTATAATCAGAAACAGTTGTGGATGGTGCATACATGCGCTGTATACATGATCTGCGTCAAACAGTATACGTACAAAAGGAGAGTTTATCGATGAAGGGAATCATTCTGGCAGGAGGTAGCGGGACCAGATTGTATCCGCTTACCATGGTAACTTCAAAACAGCTTCTGCCGATCTACGACAAACCGATGATCTATTATCCGATGTCTGTCCTGATGAATGCGGGCATTCGGGATATTCTGATCATCTCCACACCGGCGGATACTCCGAGATTCGAGGAACTTCTTGGCGACGGTCATCAGTTCGGGGTACGTCTTTCGTATGCGGTTCAGCCAAGTCCGGACGGACTCGCACAGGCATTTATTATTGGAGAGGAATTCGTCGGGGACGACAACGTCTGCATGATCCTCGGAGACAATATATTCTTCGGACACGGATTCCGGAAGCGCCTGATGACTGCGGTAAGAAACGCAGACTCCGGCGCAGGAGCTACCGTTTTCGGCTACTATGTCGACGATCCGGAACGGTTCGGAATCGTCTCTTTCAACAAGGACGGAAAAGCAGAGACCATAGAAGAAAAACCTGCTCATCCGAAGAGCAATTACTGTGTCACCGGTCTGTATTTCTATGACAATAAAGTTGTGGAATACGCAAAAAACCTGAAGCCGAGCGCCAGGGGCGAACTCGAGATCACGGACCTGAACCGGATCTATCTGGAGCAGGGCAGGCTGAATGTGGAACTGCTGGGGCAGGGATTCACATGGCTGGACACCGGAACGCACGAATCTCTTGTGGATGCCACGAACTTCGTCAAGACGATCGAGCAGCATCAGCATCGTAAGATCGCGTGCCTGGAAGAGATCGGATACCAGAACGGATGGATCACCAGGGATGATGTTCTGGAAGTATATGAAGTGCTGAAGAAGAATCAGTATGGACAGTACCTGAAGGATGTCCTGGACGGCAAGTTCATGGATGTCACGCAGTAACAGAGAAAGGCAGGTGTACAATGAATATTATCGTGACCGGCGGAGCCGGATTTATAGGAAGCAACTTTATTTTCCATATGCTGAAGAAGTATCCGGATTACCGGATCATCTGCCTGGACTGTCTTACCTATGCCGGCAATCTGAGTACGCTCGCTCCGGTTATGGACAACCCTAATTTCCGGTTTGTAAAAGAATCCATTACGAATCGGGAGGCAGTATATAAACTGTTTGAAGAAGAGCATCCGGATATGGTAGTAAACTTTGCAGCAGAAAGCCATGTCGACCGCTCGATCGTAAACCCGGACATTTTCCTGGAGACAAACATCCGGGGAACCACGGTATTGATGGATGCCTGCCGCAAATACGGCATCACGCGCTATCATCAGGTTTCGACAGATGAAGTGTACGGGGATCTCCCGCTGGATCGTCCGGATCTTTTCTTTACGGAGACGACTCCGATCCACACATCAAGCCCGTACTCCAGTTCCAAGGCATCTGCGGATCTGTTTGTTCTGGCATATCACAGGACGTACGGCCTTCCTGTTTCCATCTCCAGATGCAGCAATAACTACGGCCCGTACCATTTTCCGGAGAAGCTTATTCCGCTGATGATAATAAATGCGCTGCATGACAAGAATCTTCCGGTATACGGCGAGGGACTCAACATCCGTGACTGGCTGTACGTGGAAGACCACTGCAGGGCAATCGATCTGATCATCCACAAAGGCCGGGTCGGTGAAGTATACAATGTAGGCGGCCACAACGAGATGAGAAACATTGATATCGTTACGATGATCTGTGATGCGCTTGGAAAACCGCATTCCCTGATCATTCATGTCGAAGACCGCAAGGGACATGACATGCGCTATGCGATCGATCCGACAAAGATACATGAGGAACTTGGCTGGCTTCCCGAGACTAAGTTCCAGGACGGAATAAAGAAGACGATTCAGTGGTATCTGGATCATGAAGACTGGTGGCAGCCGATCGTATCCGGGGAATATCAGAATTACTACGAGAAGATGTACGGAAACCGCAAGGAGGTCTGAGATGCGTGTATTGGTAACCGGTGTTGCAGGCCAGCTCGGACATGATGTCATGAACGAACTGAACCGGCGCGGACATGATGGGATCGGAACCGATCTCGCGGCGGAATATGCCGGCGTTCAGGATGGCTCTGCTGTGACAGAGATGAAGTATCTGTCCCTTGATATAACCGATGCAGACGCAGTAAACCGCGCGATCTGTGACACACATCCGGATGCGGTCATCCACTGTGCGGCATGGACGGCGGTAGATCTGGCCGAAGATGAAGATAAAAGGGACGCTGTATACGCAGTGAATGTTGCCGGCACGCAGAATATTGCATCTGCAGTAAAAAACATAGATGCAAAGATGCTGTACCTGTCAACCGATTATGTGTTTGACGGGCAGGGCGATCAGCCTTGGGATCCGGATTACAGCGGATATAAACCGCTGAATGTTTACGGACAGACGAAACTGGAAGGAGAAAAAGCTGTTTCCGCAACGCTTGAGAAATACTTTATTGTCCGCATCGCATGGGTGTTCGGCAGAAGCGGTAAGAATTTTATCAGGACCATGCTGACAGTCGGGAAAAATCATGACGAACTCCGTATTGTGAATGACCAGATCGGAACGCCGACATACACCTATGACCTGGCTTCACTTCTGGTGGATATGATCGAGTCAGAAAAGTACGGGTATTATCATGCAACCAATGCGGAACTGCCTTCTGATTGCGGATCAAATGACAGAGACGGTACAAGGACCGGCTACATCAGCTGGTTTGACTTCTCAAAGGAGATCTTCCGGCAGGCCGCTGCCATGGGGCATCCGGAGTATGATGAAGAACATCTGAAGCTGGTTCCGGTAACAACGGCAGAGTATGGACTGTCAAAAGCAAAGAGGCCGTTCAACAGCCGGCTGGATAAGTCCAAGCTTGCCCGCGAGGGATTCCGTATGCTTCCGGACTGGAAGGATGCGCTCGCAAGGTACCTGAAAGAGATCGGACTGTAACAGGTTCTGTCACCTGATGGGTAGCGGCCGGGATACGAATCTGCGGCCTGAATGGCATGACAACGATAATAGGAGGAGTTTCCTGCATATGGGAAAAATAACTGTGACGCCGGCACCGATCGAGGGACTGTATGTGATCGAGCCGACTGTATTCGGAGACAAACGCGGTTACTTTACAGAGACCTATAACCTGAAAGACATGAAGGAAGCCGGTCTGGATATGATCTTTGTCCAGGACAACCAGTCGTCTTCCGTGAAAGGAGTGCTCAGGGGGCTCCATTTTCAGAAAGAGCACCCGCAGGGAAAACTGGTCCGTGTGATCCGCGGAAGAGTGTTTGACGTCGCCGTAGATCTTCGCAGCGGAAGCAGCACATTCGGACAGTGGTACGGTGTGGAGCTTTCCGAGGAGAATCATAGGCAGTTTTACATATCGGAAGGATTTGCACACGGATTCCTGGTTCTGTCCGACTGGGCGGAATTCTGTTATAAGTGCACGGATTTCTACAATCCCGGTGATGAGGGCGGACTTGCCTGGAACGATCCATCGATCGGTATCGAGTGGCCTGAACTGGAGGGGACTTATCAGGGAAATGCAGGAGCCGGAGACTATCACCTGAAAGACGGGACTCCGCTGAACCTGTCTGAGAAAGACACCAGGTGGGATGTTCTGGCGAATACCTACTGCTTCGGGTCCGGCCGGTAAACCGGATCGGCAGAAACATGTTCAGGTTTATAAGATCATTTCGTTTACAGGGGGGTGTTCATCTGCAGATGAATGCCCCTGCTTCTTTCGTGACAGAAAAACCTCCGCAGACCTTTTTTTCCGTGAACTGACGGAATTCACGGTACTGGTCGATCAGATAGCGGTTCTGGTTGCCGTGGCAGGAAAGGATGTACTCAATAAGAGGCTGTGCGTCGGTCACATTCAGGGCGTCTTCATACCGGCGCAGTTCTATTTGTTCAAAAGCGCCTGACTTCTCCAGAATATGCCTTCCGTTATCCAGACCGAAATGTTCATACAGATGATCTGCAGACAATACGATATGAGGATCAAATTCCTGAACAAGCTGTGTGATCTCCTGCATGTGATGACTGCCGTAAGCGCTGCAGATAAAACGCCCGTCCGGCTTCAGAACACGTCGTACTTCCCGGAGGACCTGCGGGATATCTTCGCAGTAAAACAGGACATGATTGGCAATCACCAGGTCAAGGGAATCCTTTTCCATCGGAATATGAGCACAGTCAAATGTGAAATACCGGAAGATATCATTTTCACCGAGTGTTCTGGTAATGTTTCTGCGGGCATCCCGGACCATCCCGCTGGAGATGTCCGAGAGAGAGATGACCAGATCACATGCCGGGAGGTCCGGATTCATTGTCCATAATGCTCCGTCCCCACATCCGAGCTCCAGTACACGCATGCCGTCTTTCAGCTCCAGAAGGGAGAACAGCCATGGAAACCATCCCTGAGAATTCACAGAATAGCGGCTGTGCAGGTCGATGCGTGCGGACAGGTTGGTGGAATTGAGGTACTGTGCGGCCAGGCTGTTTTCCATACCGGTCAGATGGATCAGATCCAGCATCTTTTTCCAGTCAAAGTCTTCCGAATCCTTGTGTCTGGACAGTTCCGATACTGTCTCCCCGATCGAATCACAGACTGTCTGCATCTGTTCGATCCGGTCACGCACCAGCTTCTGCTGAAGCCTCAGAGAGGAGAGAAGATGGCTGTAATCGATCTGCGAGATCGTCATGGCCCGGATATCCTCAAGAGAAAACCCCAGATACTTCAGAAGAAGGATCTGCTGAAGACGTACAAGGTCGGCATCCGTGTAAAATCTGGCACCGTTTTCATTGACATAGGATGGCTTCAGAGTTCCGCTGCGGTCGTAGAAACGGATCGTGCGGACACTTACATCAGCGAGCTTTGCAAACTGGCCGGTGGAGTAGTAGCCTGGCAGATTCATGTGTCTGTCCTTTCAGATGCCGGATTTCGGATGATGTCGGATGCCGGATGATGTCGAATCCCGGAAGTCAGATTCCGGAAGTCGGTTCCCGGATACCGGATCCCGTACTCATCAATTTTCGGATACACATTCAATAGTAGCTGCAAAAGGAGCAGGGGGCAAGGTGGACATTGAAAAGACGTGATGGTAAGATGGTGCAGGAGACCGAAGAAAAACCGGCACCCGTACAGATACGGTCTGCCGCAGGTCTTCGGCAACGATAAGGAAAAACCGGTATAACCCGGAATAATAAACAGGACTGGAGATGACAGTGATGACAGAACCGAAATACAGAAAACAGATCGATGCGTGGATCGACGCGCATCAGGAAGAAATGCTTGAAGATCTTTTTGCCCTGGTACGGATCCCGTCGATGAGGGGAAAGGCTGAAGAAGGCATGCCTTACGGGGAAGAACCTGCCAGAGTTCTGGAAGCCATGCGGAAGCTGATGGAGAAGTACGGGCTGGATACGCGCAATTACGAGAACTACTGCGTGACCGGAGACTTCCATGCAGAGAAGGAGAAGACTCTGGATATCCTGGCGCATCTGGATGTGGTTCCCGTGACGGATACCTGGACTAAAACAAAACCGTTCGAACCGGTCGTTGAGGGCGATATGATCTACGGCAGAGGAACCAGTGATGACAAGGGCCCCGCTGTGGCCGCCCTGTATGCGCTTCGTGCGATCCGTGAGCTGGGGATCCCGCTCACATACGGCGTCCGTCTGATCTGCGGCTCCGATGAGGAGTGCGGTTCCAGTGATCTGAAATACTATTACAGCAAAGAAGAAGAGGCAAAATACACATTTACGCCGGATGCGGATTTCCCGCTGATCAACATAGAAAAGGGAAGACTCGCGAATGTATTTACTGCGGAAGGAGAGCAGGAAAGCTGTGCAGATGCTGCGTTCCGTGTCCTGAATCTGCATGCGGGGGATAAAGTGAATGTGATCCCCGGAAAAGCGCAGATGGAACTGACCGGTGCTGAGGCTGAGATCCTGACGAAGGCCGCAGAAGAAACCGGAAAGGAGACCGGTACGTCCATCACCGTAAAACAGGAAGGAGACAGGAGCATCATAGAGGTTTCCGGGAAGACGGGGCACGCTGCTCATCCGGAGGGCGGAGTCAATGCCCTGACAGCCCTGCTCGCCCTGCTGAAGAAGCTTCCGCTTGCGGAACGTGCAGGTGAGGACATGCTTCTTGCGATCGCAGGCCTGTGGCCCCATGGAGACTGGAACGGGAAAGCGCTCGGCGTAGACTACGCCGATGAAGAGAGCGGAGAGCTCACCATGTCGCTGAACGTCCTGAACTATGAGGTGAAGAATGACGCAGAGACTGCGTATGTACTGGCAGGCTGTTTCGACTGCAGGGCACCGATCTGTGCAAACGATGAGAACCTGACAAAGAAAGTTCTGTCTGAACTTGCCAGGATCGGTATCACCATGAAAGACGATCCGATGACGCCGGTCCACCATGTTCCGGCAGACAGCGAGCTCGTCACGAAACTCCTCGAATCCTATGAACTGTATTTCGGAGTAAAAGGAGAGCCGATCGCAATCGGCGGAGGCACATATGTACATGAGTTGAAGCGCGGTGTTGCGTTCGGCTGCGCAGAGCCGGATGTGGACAACCGCATGCACGGGGATGATGAGTTCATGAAACTCAGCATACTGATGAAGAGCGCAAAGATCTTTGCGGATGCAGTGATACGACTCTGCGGGTGATTGCAAACGTTCTGCGAGTGATAACAGACAGTTCTGCGGGTGGGCAGCAGACAGCTCTTCGGGTGATTGCATTTCCGGGAAGGTTCTGGTATCATATCGTGGTTGCCGGAAATATATAAAGGGGAGAGAAATTATGAAAAAGCTTAAAAAATGGATCTTACTGACAGCAGCAGTTGCAGCGGCGCTCAGCCTGACAGCCTGCGGTGGCGGCGGAAAAGGCGCAAAGAGCGTAGACGTCGCCAAACTCGCGGATGAGTTGAACAGTTCCGTAATAACGAGCGACATACTGACAGAAACAAAGAGCGAGATGCTCTCCAGCATCTACTTCTTTGAGGAAGGGCAGGTTGCAAACAGCAAAGTCTATATGAGCGGCAATGCGACCGCTGACGAGATCGTGGTCGTCGAGTGCAAGGATGAGAGTGCTGCCAAGGCTGTCTCGGAACTTCTCAAGACACGAGTTAAGAATCAGACAGATCTGTTCTCGACATACAATGCGGACGAAGCAGCGAAGCTAGAGAAGTCGCTTGTAAAAACTTCCGGGAAATACGCAGTCATGGTCGTCTGCGACGATTATGACAAGGCAGAGAGCATTCTGAAGGAAGCAGGCTTCTGATTCCGGAAAGAGGCACTAATCCAAAATGGGCATAATAGAAAAATATAGCTGCTATTGCCCGGTTTACAAGGTTACAAGAGAATATGATTGGGCATGGAACGCCGGCAGACGGCTTCCATGCCCAATTTAGTTCAAGTTACAAGTTAACTTTGAAATCAAGTTCTCAGATTCAGTTTAATACCAGTTTCTCAAGTCCATCACTGCGTTCAGTTTGCTCCGACATCTTCCAGAACGCCTCCGGACAGATCGGTATCACCTGCGAAGGAACTGCCGGTGTCTCCTGAGTCGGCGTCTTCTGAGCCATCGTCTCCTGAATCGGATTCGGTGTCCGCTTCTCCGGAGGCGTTAGCGATGTCATCCGGATGCCGTGCGGTTTCCGCGGCAAACTGCTCATCGGTGATGTAATGGCTCTTCAGATACTTGAGCATATTCTCCAGATACGGCGCGTACAGGTGGATGCCGTCCGAAGATGCGTCGGAGAGCAGGGATCCGTAACCGTCTGAGAAGATCTCGTTCAGATTCAGGTAATAGCTGTACCACAGATCTTCGCATGCCTGCAGGATATATCCGTTGATCGTGTTGACGTTCTCGTTATTATCGTATTCGAATCCGGGAGCGACCTTGGACTCGTCCACATAGATGACGGAGCATACATAGATAATCGCATGCGGCTGCAGTTCATGGAACTGTTTCAGTACTCCTTCGAAGGTCGGAAGAAAATTCTCCCACGGATAGTAGCCGAGATCGTTTGCACCGAGCATGATATAGATCTTATCGTACTGTTTGCCGCTCAACCCCTGATATACGGAGATATTACCATCGGCGGTGGCGATGATCTGTTCCGCCATGTCATTGGTGCTCAGTCCGACTCCGGTCAGGAATGTCCCCTGTGTGATACCGGAGGAGTTGCGGAAGCCTTCCATACGGGAATCACCGATGAAGACCGCATCGGAGAAATACGAATCGTCGACAGGCGGGGCCTGAGCTTTCACAACAGCGGGACTGTCGATGGCTTCCGGATTTGAGGAACTGTCAGAAACCTCTTCTCCGGTTCCGTTGCTGCCGCCGCTTCCGGCTCCGGCGAGCCCGACCCCGGCGTTCGCGGAGAATGCATCGGGAGAGCCGTCATTCTGGCTTTCCGTACTCTCGACGGAGTCTTCACCTGAGGAACCGTCTCTGGATGACATTACCTCGATATGATTGCCGACCCTGTGCGTGAAGAGAGTATAGACGACTCTGCCTTCAAATACGACAAGGACAAGGCAAACCAGTCCGAGAAGCTGCGCGATCATAAAGCGGCCTGTATCAGCTTTCTT
Source organism: uncultured Lachnospiraceae bacterium (assembly GCA_902803155.1). Classification (GTDB taxonomy): domain Bacteria; phylum Bacillota; class Clostridia; order Lachnospirales; family Lachnospiraceae; genus Porcincola. The sequence goes on from CADCOU010000136.1 coordinate 13,751, forward strand.
CCGCTTTACGGAACCATTTCTGCGAGAAGATTTCTTCCTGCGGGAAGAGGCGCTGTTTTCGTTTTCCGTAAGCATTTCTTCGGACCTGTTCAGTCCGTCTCTTTCATCAGTCATGGAGTTATCAGCCTTCCTTTGCTGAACTTGAACACATTTCCACGTTATTATATAATAAGCCAGTTGAAAGTAAAAGAAGATTTTTCCACCATAAAGGAATGGTGCTTTCATGATTTTCAGCAGTTTGTTGTTCCTGTTCCGGTTTCTGCCGCTGGTACTGCTTCTGTACTATGCTTGTCCCGCAAAACTGAGGAATCTGGTGCTTCTGCTGGTAAGCCTCGTGTTCTATGCGTGGGGCGAGCCTGTATATGTAATTCTTATGATCGTGTCGATCCTGATCTCCTGGACGGGAGGTCTTGCGGTTGACTTATTTTTACGCGCCGGTAATGACAGAGCTGCGAAGATCTCCCTTGGGATCGCTGTCGCTGCAGGGCTGTCTCTTCTCGGTTTTTTCAAATACGCGGACTTTGTCCTTCGCACGATAAACCAGATCACGAGAAGCGACATACCGCTCCTTTCCCTGGCGCTTCCGATCGGAATCAGTTTCTATACGTTTCAGACGATCTCGTACATCATCGATGTTTACCGCGGCAACGCCTCCGTACAGAAAAACATCATCTCGTACGGTGCATATGTAACGATGTTCCCACAGTTGATTGCAGGTCCGATCGTTCAGTACAAGACGATCGACAGACAGCTCCGCCGCAGGCATGAAAGCTCAGAGGAGTTTGCTCAGGGCGTCATGCGGTTCATGACAGGTCTCGGAAAGAAAGTGCTCCTTGCCAATAATGCGGGAGTACTCTGGGACTCGATACGTGTCATGGATACCGGAACCCTTCCGGTACTGACCGCATGGATCGGCATAGCCGCGTTTACATTCCAGATCTATTTTGATTTCTCGGGTTATTCGGACATGGCGATCGGGCTGGGGCATATGTTCGGATTCCGGTTCCTGGAAAACTTTGATCATCCATATCTCGCTAAGAGCGCAACGGAATTCTGGAGGAGATGGCACATCTCCCTCGGAACATGGTTCCGGGAATATGTATACATACCGCTGGGCGGAAACCGGAACGGAACAGCCGCCCTGATCCGCAACACGATGATCGTATGGCTGCTGACCGGTTTCTGGCACGGGGCCAACTGGAACTTTATGCTTTGGGGCGTCTATTACGGTATCCTTCTCCTGCTGGAGAAACTCGTATTCGGAAATGCACTCAGGAAACTCCCGTCCGCCCTGCAGCATGTATACTGCATGTTCGTTGTCATGGTTGGATGGTATCTGTTCTCCTACAATGAGATCACGGGAGGCACCGGATATCTGGCCGCCATGTTCGGAGGCGGCGGAAGAGTGCTGGATCACGGGACGGTCTATCAGCTGTACTCCAATGCCGTGCTGCTGATCATTCTGATCATCGGGAGTACACATCTTCCTGCGCGGATCGGAGCGGCTGTGCTTGAGAGAGTGAAGCATTCGAACTTTTTATCAGTTGTACTGCGCGGAGGCTTTATGATCATGGTATTCCTGCTAAGCGTGGCTTACCTGGTGAGCGCTTCCTTTAACCCGTTCCTTTATTTCCGGTTCTGACATGCTCAGGGAAAAGCAATTATGAATAAACACCAGTCAGTATATGTGAATACGATCTTCCTGCTTCTGATCTTCGGATTTGCGGCAGCGAATGTTATCCGCCCCCAGAAGGAGAGAAGCGAGACGGAGAACCGTTCGCTTCAGAAGCGGCCTGCCCTGACCTGGGACAGCCTGTTCGCCGGGGAATTCGCTGATGACTACGAGAATTATCTTTCTGACCAGTTCATACTGCGGGACAGCTGGATCACGCTGAAGACTGCCGCGGAGAAGGCTTCGCTCAAGCAGGAAACAGATGATGTATGCTTCGGGAAGGACGGCTTCCTGATCGAGAAGCATACGGGTGTGTTTACGTCGGATACCGCTGTGCAGAACATACTGCGTCTTCAGACATTTATCGGGAATATATGCGGACAATACGGCGCAGAGCATGTTTCCTGCATGATCATTCCGAATGCCGTGGATATCCTGCGTGACAAACTTCCGCCATATGCGGATGTCTATGACGAGGAATTATATCTGGAGAAACTCCGTTCTGTCATACCTGAAGATGTGTGGGTGGATGTGTCTTCCGTGCTCAGGACCTGGCAGGACACCGGTTCCCAAGCGCCGGAAAATGTGCGTGCCGCAGACGGATCGTCTCCGGATTTCACCCAGCTTTATTACCGTACGGACCATCACTGGAAAACGGCTGCCGCATACCTTGCGTTCCAGGAATGGATGAAGCAGAAACAGACAGCTGATGTTTCAAAGGATGAATTCATCGTAACGACCGTAACGGACAGTTTTGAGGGGACGATCTCTTCCAGACTCGGTATAACGGGAAAAGCGGACAGTATCGAGAGGTTTGATCGGGCGGTTCCGTTTGACTATTATCTGGTCTACAACCAGTCGGAGGATATACGCAATTCATTCTACCGTGATTCCTTCCTGGACACGAAAGACAAGTATGCATATTTTTACGGAGGCAATTTCGGCCTGATCGAGACTAAGATGCCGGACGCGCAGACAGGACGGAGGCTCCTGATCATCAAGGATTCCTATGCGCACTGCTTTGCGCCGTTCACCTGCGGATATTACGATGAGGTGGATATGGTCGACCCCAGATACTATAATGCAAGTATATCGGAACTGATGGAGAATAAGGAATACACAGATGTGCTGTTTCTGTTCAACGCAGCAGGATTCGCGGAAGAGACAGCTCTCGCGAGGCTTCTCGTATAGGGGCTGGGCGGAAATGACCCGTGCAGGTGTTCTGCTGAGCAGGAAGGGACAAGTGGACAAACAGATATACAGGAGGGTTTTCGTATATGAGTTATGCGGATAAAGTGTTTATCGATATGTGCAGCGACATCCTGGAGAACGGAACCAGCACGCAGGGCCAGAAGGTGCGTCCGCACTGGCCGGACGGAGAGAGCGCCTATACAGTCAAGCGCTTCGGCGTGTGCAACCGGTATGACCTGAGGAAAGAATTTCCGGCGCTGACGCTGCGCAAGACCGGACTGAAGAGCGCGATGGACGAGATCCTATGGATCTGGCAGCGCAAGTCTAACAATGTCCATGACCTGAAACCGCATATCTGGGACGAATGGGCGGATGAGGAAGGAAGCATCGGCAAGGCTTACGGCTACCAGATGGGCGTGAAACACATTTACAAAGAGGGTTCCTTTGACCAGGTGGACCGTGTCCTCTACGATCTGAAGAACAATCCGTACAGCAGAAGGATCATGACCAATCTCTATGTCCATCAGGATCTTCACGAGATGAATCTGTATCCCTGTGCGTACAGCATGACGTTTAACGTGACTCGTGAGAAAGTGGAGTTTGCCCCGGACAGCCCGGCCGCGCTCGACCATATCCCGGAAGCGGATGAGAACGGAGAGCGTCTTGTCCTTAATGCCGTACTGAACCAGAGATCAAACGACGTCCTCACCGCGAATAACTGGAATGTCGCGCAGTACGCGATCCTGCTGATGATGTTCGCCCAGGTCAGCGATATGGTGCCGGGAGAGCTGGTCCACATGATCGCTGATGCACATATCTACGACCGGCATATTCCGCTGATCAGAGAACTGATCGGCAGAGAGCCGCTTCCGGCCCCGAAGGTATGGCTCGATCCGGAGGTGAAGGACTTCTACGCCTTTACCACGGACAACCTGCATTATGAGAATTATGAGACACATGAGCAGATCCGCAACATACCGGTAGCAATCTGACAGGAGGAAACAAATATGCAGATCATCGTTGCCGTGGATTCCCGTTGGGGGATCGGATACAGAAATAAGCTTCTCGTCAGGATACCTTCCGACCAGAGGTTTTTCCGGGAGACCACATCCGGAGGGACCGTAATCATGGGCAGGAAGACCCTGGAGAGTTTCCCCGGGGGACGGCCGCTTCCGAACCGCAGAAATATCGTCATGACAAAGGAGCCCTCTTATAAGGCAGAAGGATGTGAAGTGGTACACAGCCTGGAGGAGGCGCTGGATCTTGTGAAGGACGAAGATCCTGACCGTGTTTTCTGCATAGGCGGGGCAAGCGTATACCGGCAGTTCCTTCCGTTCTGCAGCAATGCACTTGTCACAAAGATCGACCATGTTTATGAGGCGGACGCGCATTTCCCGGATCTGGACACGGATCCGGAATGGGAGATCGTATCCGAGAGTGAGGAACAGACGTATTTTGACCTGACATATCATTTCCTTACTTATCGCAGAAAGATCCTGACGAAGTGAAACGTGAAGAGTGGACACAGAGTATGTCGGATGCAAACCGGTATCTGACGGATGGACAGAATAATTGACATACTCTTGACAAAGTTCATCACGGTCATCTATAGTTATGCAGGCTTTCCTATTTGGCAGCATCCACCCAGGAGGAATGAGTTTTGATCTATACCGTAACGTTCAGTCCGACACTGGACTATGTTGTTGAGATCGATGATTTTCAGACAGGCGTGATCAACCGGACCAGTTCTGAAAAGGTTTATCCCGGCGGAAAAGGCGTCAATGTTTCCATCGCCCTGAAAAA
>CADCOU010000137.1 GCA_902803155.1 uncultured Lachnospiraceae bacterium
GCTCTCTTTATACAGTATCAACACAATACACACGGATTTTGGGTAGTGGAGTTTTCCACAAGGATCAGTATGATCTCCACTACACCGACTCCGTCTTCATCAGAGATGAACCGGTCCATGGCACGGGTACATTTCTTTCTCAGGCGTTTCCACAGCTTCTTCATAACAAAGTCCTCCTTTCCGCGTATTTTCCTATGCCACCTCCGGGCTGCGGTCAAAAGTCACTTCAGGTGATATGCCCTGCATGGCCGGTCGTCCTGCCGGATACAGGGCACCAGCGTAAGGCGGGACCGCCGCCAGAGTGCCGGAATCAGGATCAGCTTTGTCACGCACACAGGTTTCACGACGAAGCTTTGAAAAAGGGATAACTGACCGGAAACGGTCATTGAAAAAACAGAACTCAGGAAATGTTTTAAGATGTACCGCTGTTATATCACAGCTTCTTTCAGACTGCACGCGGGAAATGCACTCCGGAATCATTTTCAGGGAAGTAAACAAACAACCGGGGCAAAACGCCCCGGTTGTTACGTCAGAATTGTGTGATGAGGAGGGTCTTTAAAAGCGATATGCACAGGCTGGCTTCAGCCGGACAGAAAATGCAAAAGTACTGTCCGGCATCGCTTTCAGCCTGCGATAAATAACACCCCTAACGTTCCCGGCCCGCAGTGAGAAGAGATCACTCCGCCTGCCCTGGTCTCCAGGATCTCATCAAAATGATCCAGACTCTCCAGATATGCCCTGACTGATTCCACGATCTCCCTGTCACATCCTGAATGTGTAATAAACACCCGGTCTCTCCGGGAGGCCTTCAGATCCGCTTCCATATCCCGGACATACTCCAGGACACATTTCGAAAGCCTGCCGCGATATTTCTTCTCCGGATGCATCGCCCCATCCACTACGGCAATGCGCGGATGAATCTTCAGTGCCGATCCGAGCAGATTAGACAATCCTGAGCATCTCCCGCCGCGGTGGAGATACGTCAGCGTATCTACCACAAAGCTGGCTCTTACAGATCCGCGGAGCTTCTCCATCTGCGCGGCAATCTCATTTCCGCTCATGCCCTGCGCGGCAAGTTCTGCCGCCCTGATCACCATCAGACCGACTCCTGTTGAAAGGTTCGCCGAGTCAATGACAAACACCCGGTCCGTCAGTTCCATGTTATCCGCCGCAAGCCTGCAGTTATTAAAACTTGCCGACATAGACGATGAGATCGTGAAAATCACAAACTCATCCGTATTATCCTTCCCGGATTCCAGAAACTTCTCTATATCGACAATTCCAGGCGCAGCCGTACGCGGCGTCGCATTGTGCTCATCAGACCACCTGTACAATTCGTCAGGGCTGATATCGACGCCGTCCTTATATTCATTTTTACCCAGATGCACGTACAGCGGTATAATCCCTATTCCATACCGCTCCACCAGCTCGGGAGAAAGATCGCAAGTGCTGTCCGCAAGAATCCTGACCATATCGCCACTCCCTTCAAGTCACACTGCCAGTTCAGTAACCCCGCTTCTTAAATTATTAGCACAATTGCCATGGATTAAGCAACTGCACAAGTGGCTGCGGTCTCTTTTCCCTCAGTCTGCTTCGCCCGACGGACTTACTTTCTCCAGTATATCCGCATCCTGCGGATGTACATTTTCCAGTCCTTCAGACGGAATCACGCAGGTCTCGCCGCCCCGGATCTCATAGAAAAAATCTCCCTCGTCCGAGAATAGCCAGGACAGATCCTGCGGCTCCTTGTCCGCGGACTGATTCTCTATCTCCCCGGACATCTCCATCCCCAGATCGATCAGATCCGTCCAGCGGCCCTTAACGAACACCGCGAGTCCGAATCCGGACGGATAATTCTGCATCGGATCAACCTTCATATACATCAGGATCGGGATCGTGTATCCCGGGGTACAGACCATCTGTACCGTTCTTCCGTCTGCGCCTGCTGCGCCGCTGCCGAAATAAAACATGCCGTCCAGATACTGCTGCATCCATTTTTGCAGCACTTCCAGAAAAGCCTCCTCTCCAGCGTCTTCAAACAGATATTTCCAGGCTGTGTCCTGCAGCATTTCATCCAGTTCGCTCAGCGCGTCCGCGTATTCACCTTCCTTGTTCAGGATGGCCTGGACTCTCTTTTCGAGCTTTTCCCTGTCTGTGCTCAGAATGTAAAGCGCCCAGTTTCCGTCTGCAAAGTCCTCCGTATCCGGCAGTTCCAGCGTCACGAGCGAACGCTCCTTATCGAAAGACTCCGGCGCTGCACTGCTGCCGATCCCGGTATCGGCGATCGCTTTCTCCAGCGACGGGAGATACTGCTCGTATCCAAGGTTTCTCAGGACCCAGGGCATCAGCGTACTCAGCTGGACGTAATCCGTCCCGGGTACCATAGAGCAGTCCACCGCAAACCAGAACGCCCGTGCCTCCTCATAAGTCATGCCGCCTTCTGTGCAGAGCTGATATGCGATCCGGTTCAGCAGAGAAGAATTGGTGTGGACTCCGCCCCGGTCGTTGATCTCCGTCGGAGTCTTGACTTTCGGCTTATAGTGCACATCCCAGGTATACTCCGGCTGATTGTATGCATGAGGATCGCTCATGCTGCGTACGATCTGCTTTCCGTTCTCTCCGAGCAGCCAGGTCGTATCCTTTGTCGCGCCATTCATCATCTCACACAGATTGCCCTGGATATCGCTGAGAGCTTCGTTGATCGCACCGTAATCATTCATATAGGCGTTATATGTCATGACCGAGCCGGTCACACAATGGGTGAACTCATGGGCCAGTACATCCAGGCACTGGGAGAAATCATTGACGGCACTGGACAGGAACAGCTGCCATCCGTAGTAGGATCCCGCATAGGCTGCATTGTTGATCGGCTCGTGCTCCTTATCGCAGAAGTCCTTCAGGATCATCATGGGCGTGCCCAGTCCGTCGCCGCCCTTCCAGCCGATTTCATTGTAATAATCCCATGCCCGGCAGTAATTATACAGCGAGAGCAGGCAGGTATTGTCCCAGCCGCTGTTATCCGGGCTGGCTTCCAGGACAATGTTCCCCTTGTTGTACAGGAATTCATAACAGTCCGCCACCACGATCCTGCGCTCGGGATTGCCCAGATAGTACATCCCGGTACGGCTGTCACGCATCAGCGTAACGCTGATCTCCTGCTCCGTCCCGTCTGACAGTGTTACCGTGCCGGTATATGGCGCCGGTTCCATGAATTCAAACATATAGGAAGCCTGGTA
>CADCOU010000138.1 GCA_902803155.1 uncultured Lachnospiraceae bacterium
ATTCTCGCCGGTCGTGACCTCATCGCTCTTTGCGATATCCGCGACGACCGTCTGGGGAAGAATGCCCAGGATCGCCATGGCCGGAGCTGCCAGCACCATGACCAGCACACCGAAGATCATGCCCTTGTTCGTACCCGCCTGTCCGCGGGACAGCGCCGTCACCAGGTAGACCACGGAAAACTCAAAGAACGCAAAAGTGATCAGACTCTTCTTGGCAAACCGCTTCGTAAGCTTGCCGACAAAGATATACAGGCAGACCGAAAGCAGCGTCATGCCAATGTAGAGGACCGTGTTCATGGTCTCCGGAAGTTTCATCAGGGAGGTGATGAAGAAAGTCAGGCCCGACTGGAACATCGTGATCGCCACCCAGTAGCAGATGTCGGAGCCGACAAATACACGGAAGTCCTGATTGGAAAATGTCTTCGTCAGGGACGAGAACGCATTTCCCTCGACCGGTTTCACGTCGACATAGTCGAACTCATTGATGGTAAATGTCGGTACCAGCAGGCAGACAAGCGCGAAGATCGCAAGGATGATAAATGTGATCCGGATCGCCATGACCCTGCCGAGCGACGGAGTCAGAGCGCCCCAGATAAACGGGCAGGCATAGCCGAGCGCGGAACCGAAGATAAAGGTAAATGAGATCGCTGTGGAGATCGCCGTAAGTTCCTCCTGCGTGCCGGACAGCTCTGCAATCAGCGCATTGTACGGGGTGCAGTAGACTGTCATGAACAGATAGAACAGCAGCATCATGATCAGCACCCATACGCCGTTGACCGAACTGGTCTTGTTGATTGGCGTCCAGTAGATCAGGATAGTCGCAGCAGTAAGCGGGAGTGCCGCCTTTCTCATGAACGGGAGCCTCCGTCCCTTCGGGTTTTTACTCTTGTCGGACAGGTTTGCGATCCACGGATCTGTGATCGCGTCAAACAGCCGTCCAAGCGCATAGATGCCTCCCAGGATCGTCACTATGCCCAGAACCACTCTTCCCTGCGGCAGGAACACGGTCTGTCCCGCATCCAGCATCTCCTGGTTCGGTTCATAGAAACTGATGACCCAGTTCGTCACCAGCGCCGATAAGGTGCTCCATCCGAGCTGTCCGATCGCGAACATCCAGATAACTCTCTTCGTAAGCTTCTTCATTGAGTTTGCCTCCGCTTCATTAGTATTTTATTGCAAACAGCAACAGACACTGAACCTATAATATCACAGATTCAGTGTCTGTTTGAACTAATAACCGATATATACGTTGTCAGTATACGTAAAATCGTTCCAGGTTCTTACAGATTCTTCTCGATGAAGCCCTGCAGAGCCGGCTTCGGAACGAATCCCACCATCTCGTCTGCCAGCTTTCCATCTTTGAACAGGCCGACATACGGGATCGAGCTGATGCCGTACTGAACGGCAAGGTCCTGGTTGTCATCCACGTCCACCGCATAGAAGGAAGCTTTTCCGGCCATCTCCTCAGAGAGTTCTTCCAGAACCGGGGCAAGCATACGGCATGGGCCGCACCAGGTCGCGTTGAAATCCACAACCGCAACTCCGTTCTTTATCGCGTCTTCAAATTCCGGGCTGTTAATCTTCTTTACACTCATGTCTGTTCTCCTTTTTGCTTTTCTTTGCTTTATACCAGTTGTTCTATTTCAAATTGTCAATATATGCAACTGCGCTGAGGGCCGCCACATTTCCCTCACCTGCCGCCTTGATGTACTGATACGGTGTACCTGTGATATCGCCTGCCGCAAAGAGTCCGGGCAGGTTGGAAGCCATCTTCCGGTCAACCTTCACATGACTGCCGTCCATCTCCAGGCCGGGAACCAGCTTGTCCGGCGCCACACTCTCCCTGAGAAGGAAGATCCCGTCGGATATGACCTCGCCCTGATCTGTGATCAGAACCATTCTGCCTTCTCTCTTTTCGACCGCCTCCGGTTTCGCGATCTTCACCTCGATATTGGTAAACTCCGGAAACAGTTCTGTCACCTCAGCCGGCATCTGTTCCTTTTTGTATACAGGGATGTACGTCACCTTGTCTGCCAGCTCCGCAAGGAATCTCACGTCGTTTTCCTCCTTCGGAGCGTAACCGACGACAACCGCCTCCCTTCCGCGGTACAGCGCCGCGTCACAGGTTGCGCAGTAACTGACGCCTCTTCCCAGATTCTCGTCTTCTCCCGGAAGCGGCTTGCCGAAGCTGACGCCGGTCGCCAGGATCACGCTCGTCGCCTCGACAAAGTCCTGGTCGATCTGCAGACTGTAGAAATCTCCCATCGCATAGATCATGACAGCCTTCCTGTCCGTGATCTCTATCCCCATCTGATCCAGATGTTCCCGAAACTTCTCTGCAAGCTCCGCGCCGGGGATATCCGGAAGTCCCGGATAGTTCTGTATGTTATGCGCTTTTGAAACCTTTTCAGAGATCGCCGCGCTGCCCAGAAGCAAAACGCTCTTATTCCTGACCTTAGCGGTAATCGCTGCCGAGACGCCGGCAGGTCCCGTCCCTATGACCGCCACATCGTATCTGTCTGCCATTCTCTCTCATCCTATCTGCATACTGCCTGCCAGGCCTATGCAGGTATGCACTCTGTATGATGCTTTTCCGTGCTTCAGATTTCGTGTTCCTTTTATTGTTTCAAATTAGATTGCGCGCAATCTTTATAGTCATACTATACACATCCCGAACAGGTTTGTCAACCCCAGGCTCCGTTCTTTTCTGTGATAAAGACAGCGGAGCCGATCATCCGGCTCCGCTGTCCTTTTTTGATCCATATTCAGAATAATTTTCCGCAACGTACCCGGAGAACCGGTCACGATTCTGATGCATTCTGCCCGGGTATCCGGTCCGCAATACGCAGCAGAATCAGTCCGCCGGCGAACAGGATCGCCAGAGTGCCGACACCGATATTGACACTGCCGGTCAGCTTCGTGGTGAGACCGATGAGCATGGTGCCGACGAACGCCGCTCCTTTGCCGCAGATATCATACAGCCCGAAGTACTCTCCGCTGGTATCCGGCGGGATGATCTTCGCATAGTAGGATCTGGACAGTGCCTGAATGGCTCCCTGGAACATGCCGACCACAAACGCCATGATGCCGAACTGCCAGAGCGTATGCATAAACAGCGCGTAGATCGCGACTGCGAAATATCCGATGATGGC
>CADCOU010000139.1 GCA_902803155.1 uncultured Lachnospiraceae bacterium
AAAGGAGAATGTTAGCAATGGATCAGATACATCGTATCAGACAGCTCTTCTATGAGCAAGGACACAGTATATCTGAGATCGCCAGGCAGACCGGTTTTAACTGGAAAACAGTCCGCAAATATGTGGATAAGGATGATTTCAATGATCCAGACCCAATGCCGGAACAAAAGAATCTTTGTCCCAAGCTTGACCCTTATAAGCCGTTGATCGACGAATGGCTTAAAGAGGACAAGACCGCGCCGCGTAAACAGAGGCACACCTCAAAGCGAGTCCACAGGAGACTAAAAAAAGAGGTCAAGGGATTCAACTGTTCTTACCGGCTGGTCGCCATGTATGTGGCGGATAAGAAAAAAGAACTTAATCTTGTCCGCAAGAAAGGTTTTATTCCGCTGAACCATAATCCCGGTGAATCACAGGCCGACTTCGGAGCCGCTGACTTTGTTGAAAACAGCATCAGGTTCTCGGGCAAATACTTCGTGCTCGATTTCCCTTACAGCAACAACGGTTACCTTCAGCTACACTACGGGGAGAACATGGAGTGCCTGCTGGAGTCCATGCGTGCGATCTTTGAGCATATCGGCGGCGTCCCGACCGAGATCTGGTTCGATAATACCAAAACCATCGTCACGAAGATAATCTTAGGCGGCGGGCGTGAGGTCACGGAGCGGTTTCTCCGTTTTCAGACCCATTACGGATTCGAGGCGGTTTTCATGAACCCTGATTCCGGAAACGAAAAAGGTGGTGCGGAATCGAAGGTCAAGTACACCAGGAAGAACATGCTGGTCCCCGTCCCTCATTTTCTTTCACTTGCCGAGTACAACCGGCAGCTTCTTAAGGAATGCGATGAGGATGCCGACCGTGAGCATTACCGCTTCAAGGATGAAACGATAGAGGACCGGTTCGTCAGGGACAAAAAAGCATTGCGAAAGCTTCCCGAAGTCCCATTTGATACTGCCCTGTACACGCAGGTACGGACAAATAAATGGGGAAAGTTCACCCTGAACAAAGGGAAACACACTTATTCATCCTCTCCGGGACTGGCGGAGCAGGAGATCTGGCTTCGCATCAGCGCCGAATTCGTTGAAGTCATGGATCTTGAACACCATACGGTGGTGACACACCGGAGACTGTACGGCGGTGATGACGAGTACCTGGAGAGCATGGAATGGCTGCCATATCTCAAATATATCGCCCGTAAACCAAGGTCTCTGCGAAACAGCGGGATCTACGGGATGATGCCGGAGAACATGCAGAGATATCTGGACAGCTGTAAGAACAGCGACCGCGGGAAGATCCTTAAGGCTCTTTCCGAGCTGACGGAACGAACCGGCTTTGACAGCGCCCTTCAAACTGTAAACCAGGCTATTTTGTATCAGGCGATCGACGAAGACAGCCTGCGGAACCTGTACCGCCGCCTTTACGCGGATGTACCACCGCTCCCGCCATTGACTGCCGACGGCAGGATCCCGAAAGTATCTCAAATGCCATCCCGTCTGACGGATTATGACGCCCTCCTGGAAAGGAGGTGCATGGCATGAGCGAAACATATCAGGAGGAGATTAAAAAATGCTGCCGCCAGCTCCGGTTATCTGCGAGCCTCGCTGAGCGGGCACAGACAACATCCGGTGATTCCAACCAGGAATTCCTGTACAACCTTCTGCGTGATGAAGTAATGTACCGTCGTAAACAGCGGATCAGCAAGCTGATAAATGCTGCTGCCTTTCCAAGGCCTTACCATTTTTCCCAGTTCCGTGACGGGGAGGTGGATTTTCAGGGTGAATGCACTATCCAAAGCCTGCAGTCGCTTGAATTCAGGGAACATGGACTGAACATCATCATGTACGGCGGGACCGGGACCGGCAAGACTATGCTGTCGATCTGCATAGGCATACGCCTCTGTGAAGAAGGGATCCCGGTAAAGTTTTACCGCACAGCGGCGCTGATCAACCAGCTGTCCGAACATAAGAGATCGGGAACGCTCTCGAAGTTCCTCAAAAAACTGAATAAAGCGGAAGTCCTGATCCTGGACGAATTCGGCTACGTGCCGTATGACAGGATGGGGTCGCAGCTGCTGTTTGACTACCTGTCGGAGATACATGAAAAGAAACAGGTGATCCTAAACACGAATCTTGAATTCTCCCGCTGGGTCAATGTCCTTTATGACGAACAGATGACAGCTGCACTGATCGGAAGGCTGACCCATCACTGCCATCTGATCCTGTTTCCCGGCGGTAACAACCGCCTGAGGGAATCCAGCCTGAACGAAGCCTATCATGAGATCGCGGCACGAAACCGAACGGAGGAGAAGGACCATGACTGAATACAGCTATAAATACTATGATGACGACCGTCTTTTTACAGAGGAAGAAATACAGCTTCTCAAGAAAAGGGCGCTTGAGGAATACGAAGCAAAGTATCCTATGACCCCTGCCGAAAAACGTGCACTGCGCAAATGGGTCGCTTCTGGACACAGCGTATATGAGCATCCCGGTTCCCGCTATATATGCCTGTACGGTGCTTATCCACCCCGGGATTTCCTCGACGTATACCGCATGGACAGGGAGATAAAGCAGGACTTAAAAGGCAAGATCAGGGCGGAAAGGGAACAGTACCTGAAAGAATATACCGGTTACACTGATCCGCCGGAGGAAACTCCTGAAAGCATCGCCTGGAAACAGTTACCGGATCCGATAAAGGACCGGATCCGCAAGCTTGAACGCGAGTCGTTCTATCTGTCAATGTTCATAGCACAGGAAGGTCTATGGACTGAATCGCAGGAATTCCTGAACGATAACATGGATAATCCCATTCCCTTTGAACTGGAGTGGTGATCATATCAGTAGTTTTAACAAAGAATGTCTGCTGCTATGGGGTGGCATCTGCCACTCCATGGGCTTGCAACTTTCTCCAAAATGGAGATGCAACATTCTCCAAAAATGCCTGCAACTTTTTCCAAAAAGGGCTTGCAAAAAACAACGAATTCCAGAAAGGAAAAAAGTATGCGTAAGCTATATGAAAAGAAAGAAACACTTTTCGCAGTGCTTTGGATAGCCATCTACTGCGTTGTTTTGGGCACGATAAGAGGAAACTACGGGGATGAGAGTATTGCGATGTTGATAGCGCTGCTTGTTTTTACGGCAGGAATTATCGCATTTGTAAAAGCAGGTCATCTGGAAGAAAAATACGGACTTGCCGGATGGCCGAATAATATGAAAAGGTATCTGTTCTTCATACCGATGTGGATCCTTGCAACAGGAAATGTCTGGGGTGGATTTGCTCCTTCCTATCAGGGGGCTGCGCTGGTGACAGCGGTACTCTCCATGATCCTTGTGGGCTTTGTGGAAGAAATGATCTTCAGAGGATTTCTCTTCAGGGCGATGCTGGAGCAGGATAAGGCTATAGTGGCAATCATAGTTTCTGCCGTGACGTTCGGTATAGGTCATATTGTGAATCTCTTTACCGGACAGTCAAGCTTTCAGACAGTGATGCAGATCATTTTTGCCATCAGCTGGGGATTTATCCTAACGATGGTATGTTACAAGAGCGGCAGTATTATCCCGTGTATTATAGCTCATTCCATGATTGATGTCCTTTCATTGTTCGGTGCGGATAATGAGCTGGCTGACTGGATATATATTGGCGTTACGGTAGTCACGGCAATCGTCTATTGTCTCTACCTTAGGACCCTTTGTACCTCTTTAAAGCAGAATCGATGAATGACTTGATTCGTATCAGACCAGAATAGTGAATCAAAAGAGCTGTTTCCTCCAACTTCAGTTTCAGGCAGGCATACCAGGACCGTGTGACCGGTCCTGTTTTAGCAGATGGTTCATTTATTATTTGTCCGTGTGTGCATCGGTTATCTCTCAGAGGGAGCTTGCCCTGAGATACATTTATAGCTATAATGGCAATAGTAATATAATATCAGTCATCGGAGGACAGTACGCCGTAGCGTAGGGGATCGCAGAGCTATAGCTTTGCAGGCCGCCTGTCAGATAAGAT
>CADCOU010000140.1 GCA_902803155.1 uncultured Lachnospiraceae bacterium
AACTTCGATGTACTGGTACGAGGAGATCTCGGATCCTGGTTTTCAGCATGGCTTCTTGGCTGCCGTGCAGTGAACCCATTGCCGCCGCATTACTACTGCCCCTACTGCCATAAGGTAGACTTCGTATACGATGCCTAGGATGGATGGGACCTGCCTGAAAAAGAATGCTGCGGTCACCCTATGAAACAGGACGGCCACCGGATTCCATTTGAGGGATCATTTCTTTCTGCCAGGCGATCACAGGACATCGAATTCGATATTGCGAAGCGATATCTCCCAAATGCGTTGGGGATCATCTCAGACTACTACAGAGGTATCCGTCAGATTGTCCCCACTATCTTCGAGGACAGACAGCAGCCTGGAGTCGAGGTAACAGATTTTTACTATAGCATGGTCCTGTTTCCTCCTCATTGGGAAACGCCACCGCTCAGCGAAGACGGTTTCTGGCATACCAGAAGAGATTCTGTCTGGAAGGATAAGGAACTTCAGACCATTACGATTATCTTCGGTCTTCCGATCCGGAACCAGATTCAGGAACAGCGTGAAAAAGTGAAGAAACGTCCCAATCTGGACGACCTGCTGACAAACTCAAACATGGAAAGCCTGTTCCGAAAGGGCATGGAAACTTACCCGAAGATGCACGCTCTGAAGCCGCATAGCCCTATTCATTTTACCGACCTTCTGAAGGCAACGGGTTTTACACATGATACTTGTGTCTGGGAAGAAAATGCAGAACAGCTTTACATTAACCAGGTTATCGATTTCCCTGAGGTTCCGGCATTCCGGGAAGACATCTGGAATGATATCGTCACGAGACTTCCTGCCGGATACTCCGGCGGTACCGGGCTCGCGACCACTGTGATGAACAATGCACGGCGTGGAAAATATCACAGTAATGGGCTGGATGACGATACCCGTCGGTTCCTCCTTGAAATCGGCCTGCCGGACTGGTATCCAGCCTTTCTGGAAAAAATCCTGTATATGTTTCCGAAGTCTCACTGCATCGAGATGCTACTCAGGTCGCTGGAAGAAGTCTGGCTGGAATCGGAAGCTTAAGACAGACCGAAAGATTTGTTGAACCATTTTTGAAAAATTAGTGTATTCAAAGGATGGAAGCCGTTGGCACCAGTCAACGGCTTCCGTATCAAAATCATCTTGTCTTTATTGAAACAGTCCGTCCGGCATGCTCCTCCAGACGCCATTTTTCACGAAGTAAAAGCATTTCCCGGTTAACAGGTTCTTTGCGAACAGGGTTGCTTCAAGTTCCAGTGTCGAATTCCGGTAATCGACCGGATCCGACATCCGCACGTCGAACAGAATCCGGAAATGTACATTTGCCTTCACATAGTCATATACGGGTGTATAGGTGCTGCCGTCCGGCATGACATTCAAAAATGGAGTCTGGTAGAATCTCTCCATCGTTGTTTCATCCGGCTTAAACCCGGAAGGATCCAGGCCAGCCTGTGTGGCAATCTTCGTAATCTTCGGCATAAGGACGTTCTGAATCATTTTGTCCTTGCCGAAGGAGTCCATATTTCCCTCCAGGTCGTCTGTCTTCAAAAAAACCATCAGATCTTCCTCCGGACCAGAATCAGTTTTCAGTGAGGAAGGCCATGATCTCTTCCGGTTTCTTCTTGCTCTTCTTAACCGCCTTCACGATTGCATCCATCTGTGCTTTCTCTGCAGCTTCCTTCTCTGCCTTTTCTGCGGCCTTCAACTCTTCCTGAAGCTTATCCTGCTCGTCCTGCAGAGCTACCGTCTTCTCCTGCAGCTTGCTGATCTGCTCTTCCAGCTTGTCGATCTTTGTCTGGATAGCCGCCTTATTCACACGTCTTGCCATCTTCTTTGTCTCCTCCTGTGGCTAAAATTTCCTTCATGATATCACGATTCCTGTTGCTGATGCATTCACTGATCAACTTCCGCCCTCATGGCGCTCTGTATCTGCACCGCCATTACAATACGGATGGTCAAGATATGGCTTTCTTCACAATCGTCTCTGCCGCTTTGATGTCTTCTGCAGTCGGCTTGTTTTTTGCATAGATGGATTCATCAGCAACATCGATACCTTTTGCCTGCAGAGCGCTGCGGATCAGATCGACTGAATGCTTTGAAATCCAGCTCGTTGAGAAAACAACCGCCTTCTTCACCTTTGTGCCATCCAGTTCAGAAAGCCAAGCTTTAAGATGTTTGTCCAGGCCGTATGCATACAGAGCCCCGCCAACGAACAAAACATCAACCGGCTCGGTTATGGCGGCATTCTTAGCGTCTACCGATGCTGCTTCTGTCCCTGCGGCTTTGGCAATCGCTTCTGCCAGGATCTTTGTATTGCCTGATCTGCTGTAATATCTTACTGCATACATATCCCTTGCCCTCCACTATTGTGCCTTATTCTGCGTTCAGCTTTTCCACTTCCTCGAACTCAACCCTTGTCACATGGCAGTAACCATTCGGGTTCTTATCCAGATAATCCTGATGGTACTCCTCCGCCGGCCAGAAACAGGATAGAGGAAGGAGTTCCACACAAAATGAATCGTGCCTCTTACGCTCCCTGTTAAAGAAGGCTTCGATGACCGGAAGGTCTTCCGCATTCTCGTAATAAACGCCTGTCTGATACTGTGTTCCAATGTCACCGCCCTGACGGTTTGCTATTGTCGGATCGATTACCATGAAATAGGCCGTCAGAACCTTTTCCAGTGTGATTCGCTGGGGATCATAGGTGACCTTGACTGTCTCACGGTGACCCGTTTTGTCCGTACACACCTCCTGATAAGTGGGATTCTGAGTATAGCCGTTCGCATAGCCAACCGTCGTATCCACAACGCCTTTCAGCAGCTTGAAGACTTTCTCAGTGCCCCAGAAACACCCGCCTGCCAGGTATATATTCTTTGTATCCATATATCATCTCCAAATCGTCAAGTTAATGCTTCCTGCAGGACCCGGTCGAAATTCTCCCGGATCTGATCGATACCCTGCCCTGGCTTGCATTCGTACAGTTTCTCATCACCGATAAACAGAGTCGGGACGTAATAGTAGTCATACTGATCCGCTACTTCCATCTTTTTATCTTCATAGATCCAGTCAATCGGGATGTCTTTATATTCCGGATGTTTTTCGCAGAGTTCGTTATATGCTTTCAGTCCGTTTCTGCAGTACGGGCAACCTGTCAGCAAAAACGCAGTAATCTTCTTCACAATGTGAACCTCCTTGTCATTCAGGTCATTCGGTCATATCTTCCCAGATATTTTGGCGGAATCTGATCCGCCAGCCACACTTTCTCATTGCCGATGTAGAACTTGATGCCGTCTGCCGCAGCCTGTTTCGCATCAATGGTCAGAATGACCGGTCGATTGTCCCTTCTTCTGCCTACCTGCTCAGCTGTCTCGATATCCGC